>NZ_JBNNWE010000108.1:0-19985 GCF_050280905.1 Pseudomonas sp. NPDC086278 | reverse complement strand
CGCTGGCTCGCCAGCACAAGCTTCACCACCTATCAGCACACGAACAACAGGTAGCCCCATGAATTTCCAACTGACCCAAGAACAAGAAATGTTGGGTACCACTGAAATCGCGCTGATCTCCCTGAACGGTGTGGTTTATGCCGAATCCGTACGGGTTGGCGGCGACCGCTTCGACGAAGCGATCATCACCTACGTGCGTCGCAACTACGGCAGCCTGATCGGCGAGTCCACTGCCGAGCGCATCAAGCAGGAAATCGGTACAGCCTACCCGGGCGGCGAAGTACGTGAAGTCGACGTTCGTGGCCGTAACCTGGCTGAAGGCGTTCCACGCGCATTCACCCTGAACTCCAATGAAGTGCTGGAAGCTCTGCAAGAGTCCCTGGCCACCATCGTTCAGGCCGTGAAAAGCGCACTGGAGCAATCGCCTCCGGAGCTGGCTTCCGATATCGCCGAGCGCGGTCTGGTACTGACCGGTGGTGGCGCCTTGCTGCGTGACCTCGACAAGTTGCTGGCCCAGGAAACAGGTCTGCCGGTCATTGTTGCCGAAGACCCGCTGACTTGCGTAGCTCGCGGTGGTGGCCGTGCCCTGGAAATGATGGATAAACACACCATGGACCTGCTCTCCAGCGAATAAATCGTCGGGTGCATCTATGCTGTTGGCGCGCAGGCAGCACTTTGCAGTGCTGCCTGTTGGCGTTTATCTTCTGTCAGTCTGCATCCAGGCCGGTCTGCCGTATGAATAAACAAAACATTTGCCTGGGAGGAGCGGCTTATTAAACCGCTTTTCACCAAAGGCCCCTCACTGGGCGTGCGCGTATTAGTGCTGGTCGTGCTTTCGGTCGCGCTGATGGTGGTCGATGCCCGCTTCACACTGCTCAAGCCAGTGCGTAGCCAAATGTCGCTGGTGCTGATGCAGTCTTACTGGATCACCGACCTGCCGCAGCGGCTATGGCAGGGTGTGGCCAGCCAGTTTGGCAGCCGGACCGAGCTCGTCGCCGAAAACGAAAAACTCAAGACCGAAAACCTGCTATTGCAGGGGCGCATGCAAAAGCTTGCCGCCCTTACCGAGCAGAACGTTCGGCTGCGCGAGTTGCTCAATTCCTCGGCGTTGGTCAACGAGAAGGTCGAAGTGGCCGAGCTGATCGGCATGGACCCGAACCCGTTCACCCACCGCATCATCATCAATAAAGGTGAGCGCGACGGTGTGATCCTCGGTCAGCCGGTGCTCGATGCGCGCGGCCTGATGGGGCAGGTGGTCGAGTTGATGCCGTACACCTCGCGTGTGCTGCTGCTGACCGACACCACCCACAGCATTCCGGTGCAAGTGAATCGCAACGGGCTGCGGGCGATTGCCAGCGGCACCGGCAACCCGGAACGTCTGGAACTGCGCCACGTGGCCGACACTGCCGACATCAAGGAAGGCGATCTGCTGGTCAGCTCCGGCCTGGGTCAGCGCTTCCCGGCGGGTTACCCGGTGGCGACGGTCAAGGAAGTGATCCACGATTCCGGTCAGCCATTTGCCATTGTCCGCGCCGTGCCGACCGCCGCGTTGAACCGCAGCCGTTATTTGCTGCTGGTGTTCAGCGACGGCCGTACCGCCGAAGAACGCGCCAACGAAGCTGCCCAGGCTCAGGAGGCTCTGGACCAGCACGGCGGCGGGCCGATCATTCCGGCGACCGTGCCGAAACCGATCCCCGCGACCACGGCGGCACCCGCTGCTGCGCCGGCGGTCCCTGCGACCACGCCGGCCGCTGCCGCACCGGCACCGGCGACCCCGGCGACTCCGGTAAAACCCGCCCATCCTGCTGCTGCCGCTAAACCGCCGGCCGTCAAGCCTGCTGCCAAACCGCCTGTCTCTGCGCCGGCTGCCACTGGGGGACGAGAATAATGGTTGGTGCTACCGCATCCCGAAATGGCTGGATCGTCTGGCTGACGTTTGCCATCGGTCTGTTGCTCAGCGTTTCGCCGCTGCCGCAATTCATGGAAATCCTGCGCCCGCTATGGCTGGCGCTGCTGCTGGCGTTCTGGGCGCTGCAGATGCCGCAAAAAATCGGCATGGTCACCGCGTGGTGCCTGGGCCTGGCTGAAGACGTGCTCTACGGCACGCTGCTTGGGCAGAATGCATTGATTCTGACGTTGATCACCTTTCTGGTGTTGTCGCTACAGCAACGGTTGCGCATGTTCCCGATGTGGCAACAGTGCCTGGTTATTCTGGTGATTTTCGGCCTGGCGCAGCTTGTGCAACTGTGGCTCAGCGCCTTGACCGGCAATCGTCAGCCGACGCTGGCGCTGGTGCTGCCGGCCCTGGTCAGTGCCTTGCTCTGGCCGTGGATCAGCTACGGTTTGCGCGGTTTGCGTCGGCGCTACAAGATCACTTAATTCAGTGGGGCATTGGCCTGCACTAGACAGGGAGATGTCTTGATGAAACAGCTGTACCTCGCCTCAGGCTCGCCGCGTCGACGTGAACTGCTCACGCAGATCGGCGTGCCGTTCTCCGCCCTCAGTGCGGACATTGATGAAACCCCTTTGAACAACGAAACCCCTTCGGCCTATGTCGAGCGCCTGGCGCGTGGCAAGGCCGAGGCCGGGCGCGGCGCCGTCGTGTCCGCTGCTCCGTTCTGCGTGCTGGGCGCCGATACCGCCGTGGTGCTGGACGGAAAAATTCTCGGCAAGCCGGTTGATGAAGCTGACGCATGCGCCATGCTTAACCTGTTGTCGGGCCATGAACACGAAGTCCTGACCGCCATCGCGGTGCTCGACGGCGAGCGTTGCGAGTCTGTGGTGGTGCGCAGCCGGGTGCGTTTTCGCCCCATCAGCGCCCAGGAAGCGGCGGCCTATTGGGCCAGCGGCGAACCTCGCGACAAGGCGGGCGGCTATGGTATTCAAGGACTGGGCGCGGTGTTTGTCGCCGGGCTCGACGGCAGCTATTCGGCGGTGGTCGGATTGCCGCTGTGCGAAACCGCAGAACTGCTTGGCCATTTCGGCATACCCTGTTGGCAAACCCTTAACGCGCGCTGAGCGTCGTACTGACAAGATGCGGCCATTATCGTGAATATGCCTGAACGAGACCCTGCCATGAGTGAAGAGATCCTGATCAACATCACGCCGATGGAATCGCGCGTGGCGGTGGTTGAAAACGGTGTCCTGCAAGAGGTCCATGTCGAGCGCACGCAAAAGCGCGGGATCGTCGGCAACATCTATAAAGGCAAGGTCGTGCGGGTATTGCCGGGTATGCAGGCGGCGTTCGTCGATATCGGCCTGGACCGCGCTGCGTTCATTCACGCCTCGGAAATCTCCTTGCGTGAAGGGCCGGCGGTAGAAAGCATCAGCGCCCTTGTCCATGAAGGCCAGAGCCTGGTGGTGCAGGTCACCAAGGATCCGATCGGCTCCAAAGGCGCGCGCCTGACCACACAGCTGTCGATCCCGTCGCGCTATCTGGTGTACATGCCGCGCACCGCGCATGTCGGTATTTCGCTGAAAATCGAAGACGAAGCCGAGCGCGAACGTCTCAAGCAAGTGGTCACTGACTGCGTGGCCAAAGAAGGCATCAAGGAAGCCGGCGGCTTCATTCTGCGAACTGCCGCCGAAGGCGCCGGTGCCGATGAAATCCTCATGGACATCCGCTACCTGCGCCGGTTGTGGGACCAGATAAACGAACAGATCAAGACCATCGGCGCGCCGAGTGTGATCTACGAAGACCTTGGCCTCGCGTTGCGCACTCTGCGTGATCTGGTCAGCCCGAAGATCGAGAAAATCCGCATCGACTCCCGGGAAACGTTCCAGAAAACCACGCAGTTTGTCGCTGAACTGATGCCGGAGATTGCCGATCGTCTTGAGCATTACCCCGGCGAGCGACCGATTTTCGACCTGTACGGCGTCGAAGACGAAATTCAGAAAGCCCTGGAACGCAAAGTGCCGCTCAAGTCCGGCGGCTATCTGGTGGTTGATCCGGCGGAAGCCATGAGCACCATCGACGTCAACACCGGCGCGTTCGTCGGTCATCGCAACCTCGAAGAAACCATTTTCAAGACCAACCTCGAAGCCGCGACCGCCATCGCTCGCCAGCTGCGCCTGCGCAACCTCGGCGGGATCATCATCATCGACTTCATCGACATGGAAGACGAAGAGCACCAGCGACAGGTGCTGCGGACCCTGGAAAAACAGCTGGAACGCGATCACGCCAAGACCAATATCATCGGCATCACCGAGTTGGGCCTGGTGCAGATGACCCGCAAGCGCACCCGCGAAAGCCTTGAGCAAGTGCTGTGCGAGCCGTGCAGCAGCTGTCAGGGGCGCGGCAAGCTGAAGACCCCGGAAACGGTCTGCTACGAAATTTTCCGCGAAATCCTCCGCGAGGCACGTGCCTATCAAGCCGAAGGCTATCGTGTATTGGCGAACCAGAAAGTCGTCGACCGATTGCTCGATGAAGAATCGGGCAATGTCGCCGAACTGGAAGGGTTTATCGGACGCACTATTCGTTTTCAGGTAGAAACCATGTATTCCCAGGAACAATACGACGTGGTGCTGCTCTGAATCGCTGTGTTTCATCCTCACTAGAACGGCTGGCCTCAGCTTTTTGCAGTATTTTTGCCATGGGAGCCAACTGACATGGAACGTCTGACACGCATTTTGGCCGCATTGACCCGCTGGGGTCTGGGCCTGTGCGCGTTGGTATTGGTGTTGATGGCGTTGTACGTCAGCCTCGGCCGAGAGCTGACGCCGCTGGTGGCCGAATACCGTGCCGACATCGAAACCAAAGCCAGCGCGGCCTTGGGCATGCCGTTGCAGATCGGCAAGCTGGAAGGCAACTGGAGCGGTTTCGCCCCGATTCTGCTGGCGCATGACGTGACCGTCGGGGACGGCGTCAACGCCTTGCGGCTCGATCAGGTGCGCGCAGTGCCGGACCTGTGGGCCAGTCTTTTGGCGCGTGAAGTACGCCTCGCGCACCTGGAACTCAACGGTCTGAAGATCAGCCTCAAGGAAGGTGCCGACGGGCAGTGGGCGCTGGAAGGTTTGCCGGTGCAGCAGGACCAGCCAATGGATCCTGAGCAATTGCTCAATCGGCTGCAAATGGTCCAGCAACTGTCAGTGCTCGACAGCCAGGTGACCTTGCAACCGCAGAATCAAGCGCCGCTGACTCTGACTTACGTTGGCCTCAACCTGAAAGTCGGCGACTCCCGCCAGCGCCTCGACGCGCGGTTGACCCTGCCCGACGGTCAACCGGTCGCCCTGAGCGTGCGTACGCGCATTCGTGCCAGTGAATGGAAAGACGGAGCTGCCGAGGCCTATGTGAGCCTGCCGCAAAGTGACTGGTCGAAATGGCTGCCCGAACGGCTGACCCGGCAGTGGAATTTCTCCGAGATCAAGGCCGGTGGCGAGCTCTGGGCGAACTGGAGTGAGGGCGCGCTGCAAAGCGCCGCCATTCGCTTGAACGCCCCGCAGTTGAAAGGCGCGTATGCCGAGCGCAAGCCGATCCAGATCAACAACCTGGCGCTTAACGGTTACTTCCAGCGCAGTTCCGAAGGCCTGCTGGTCACCCTTGATTCGCTGGCCATGAATCTCGGCGAGACCCGCTGGGAATCGCACCTGCAACTGCAACAGACCGCCGCGACCGACAAGGCCGAAGAGCTGTGGCACCTGCAAGCCGATCGCCTCGACCTCACGCCGCTTACACCGCTATTAAACGCGTTGGGGCCGCTGCCCGAGGGCTTCGCCACCGTGGTGGACCGGCTGCAAGTCACCGGTGGATTGCGCAATGTATTGCTCGACCTGAAGCCCAATGCGACCGACGACAGCAAGTTCAGCTTTGCCGCCAACCTCGATCGTGTCGGCTTCAACGCCTATCACGGCGCACCGGCGGCGCGAAATGTCAGCGGCAGCATCAGCGGCAATCTGGGTGGCGGCGAGTTGCGCATGGACAGCAAGGATTTTGTCCTGCACCTGGACCCGATTTTCGCCAAGCCATGGCAATACATACAGGCCAATGCGCGCCTGACCTGGAAGCTCGACAAAGAAGGTTTCACCCTGATTGCGCCGTACCTGAAAGTGCTGGGCGAAGAGGGCAAGATTGCCGGCGACTTCCTGATCCGCCTGCATTTCGACCACGCCCAGGAAGACTACATGGACCTGCGGGTCGGCATGGTCGATGGCGACGGCAGATACACCGCCAAGTACCTGCCCGCCGTGCTCAGCCCGGCTCTCGATGAGTGGCTGCGCACGGCGATTCTCAAAGGCGCGGTGGACGAAGGTTTCTTCCAGTACCAGGGTTCGCTGAACCACGGCGCTGCGGATTCCGACCGCAGTATCAGCCTGTTCTTCAAGGTTCACGATGCCGAATTGGCGTTCCAGCCGGGCTGGCCGCATGTCAGCAAGGTGTCGGGCGACGTGTTTGTCGAAGACAGCGGCGTGCGGATTCTCGCCAGCAAGGGGCAGTTGCTCGACACTCAGGTCCGCGACATTTACGTCAATATTCCTCACGTGCCAACCGGGCAGAGCAGCCACTTGCTGCTTGACGGTGCGTTCGCCGGTGGCTTGGGTGACGGTCTGAAGATTTTGCAGCAAGCCCCGATCGGCACCGGCGAGACTTTCGCCCGCTGGGAGGGCGAGGGTGAACTGCAAGGCAAGTTGAAACTGGACATTCCGATGGTCAAGGGCGAGCAGCCGAAGATTCTGGTCGATTTCAAAACCGCCAAGGCGCGCCTGAAGTTACCGGAACCTGCGCTGGAGCTGACTCAGTTAAAGGGCGATTTCCGTTTCGACAGCAGCAAGGGACTGAGCGGGCAGAACATCAGCGCGCGCGCGTTCGATAAACCGGTCACCGCGCAGATTTTCGCCGATGGCAGCGTCGGCAATATCAAAACCCGTGTTACCGCGGCCGGTCAGGTCGAAGTGAAGAAACTCACTGACTGGCTGAAAGTGACTCAAGCATTGCCCGTGTCCGGTTTGATCCCGTATCAGTTGCAACTGAACCTTGATGGCGCGAACAGCCAGTTGACGGTTAATTCCAGCCTCACAGGCGTGGCGGTCGATTTGCCGGCGCCGTTCGGCATGGCGGCGGATGTGGGGCGCAACACCTCGTTCCGCATGACCCTTCAGGGCGCGGAACGGCGCTATTGGTTCAATTACGGCGACGTGGCGAGTTTCACCTTTGCCGCGCCGCCCGGCAACTTTGCCGAAGGTCGTGGCGAGCTGTTCCTGGGCGTCGGCGACGCGGTATTGCCCACTGCCAACGGTTTGCGAGTGCGCGGCGTGCTGTCCGAACTGGATGTCGGACCGTGGAAAGCGCTGGTGGACAAGTATGCCGGGCAGGATCCTGGCGGCAGCGCGAAGCAATTGCTCAGCAGCGCAGACTTCAAGGTCGGCAAGCTCAGCGGTTTGGGCACCACGCTCGATCAGGCGTCGGTGCAACTCAATCGCAAACCCGCCGCGTGGGCCTTGCAACTCGACAGCCAGCAAGCCAAGGGCACGGTCGCTATCCCGGACGCCAAAGGCGCGCCGATCGTGATCGATCTGCAAACCGTGCGTTTGCCGGCTCCGGACCCGACGGTGCTGGCCGACGAGAATTCGCCCGATCCGCTGGCCGACGTCGACCCGACGAAGATCCCGGCGCTCGATATCACAATCAATCAGCTGTACCAGGGCCAGGATCTGGTGGGCGCGTGGTCGCTCAAAGTTCGCCCGACCGCCAAAGGTATCGCCTTGAACACGCTGGACATGGGCCTCAAAGGCATTCTGTTGCAGGGCAATGGCGGTTGGGAAGGTGCGCCGGGCAGCTCCAGCAGCTGGTACAAGGGCCGGATCAGCGGCAAGAATCTGGCCGATGTGTTGAAGGGCTGGGGCTTTGCACCGAGCGTCACCAGCGAAGAGTTTCACATGGATGTCGACGGCCGCTGGCCCGGTTCGCCGGCCTGGCTGGCCACCAAACGTTTCTCGGGGACGCTCGATGCGTCACTGAACAAAGGTCAGTTTGTCGAAGTCGAGGGCGGCGCTCAGGCATTGCGGGTGTTTGGCTTGCTCAACTTCAACTCCATCGGCCGGCGCTTGCGGCTGGACTTTTCCGACCTGTTCGGCAAAGGCTTGAGCTACGACCGGGTCAAGGGGCTGCTGGTTGCGACCAACGGGGTTTACGTGACTCGTGCGCCGATCCGGATGACCGGTCCGTCGAGCAACCTCGAACTCAATGGCACGCTGGATCTGGTGGGCGATCAGGTCGATGCGAAACTGCTGGTGACCTTGCCAGTCACCAATAACCTGCCGATTGCGGCGCTAATTGTCGGCGCCCCGGCCATTGGCGGTGCGTTGTTCCTGATCGACAAATTGATCGGTGACCGCGTGGCCCGTTTCGCCAGCGTGAAGTACACGGTCAAAGGCCCGTGGAAAGATCCGAAAATCACCTTCGACAAACCTTTCTGACGCGCTTTTTCTAAAACCACGTCTCGGGCCGATGGAGTAGCATGGCCTCCTAGCCATCAAGGAGCGCGCCATGTCTGTAGCGGTGATTCAAATGGTCAGCCAGAGCGATGTGCTGGCCAATCTGGCCCAGGCCCGTCGGCTGCTCGAGCAGGCCGCAACCGCAGGCGCCAGGCTTGCCGTGCTGCCGGAAAACTTCGCCGCCATGGGCCGTCGCGACATCGCCGACATCGGCCGCGCCGAGGCTTCAGGCGAAGGTCCGATCCTGCCATGGTTGAAACAGACCGCCCTCGACCTCAAGTTATGGATAGTCGCCGGCACGTTGCCGTTGCCACCGGCCGGCCAGCCGCTGGCAAAAGTGCATGCCTGCTCGCTGCTGGTGAATGAATACGGCGAAACCGTTGCACGGTATGACAAGCTGCACCTGTTCGACGTCGATGTGGCGGACAATCGCGGGCGTTATCGCGAATCCGATGACTATGCTTACGGCAGCGGCGTGGTCGTCGCCGACACACCGGTCGGTCGGGTTGGCCTGACGGTGTGTTACGACCTGCGTTTCCCGGAGCTGTACAGCGAATTGCGGGTTGCCGGTGCGCAGTTGATCACCGCGCCGTCGGCCTTTACTGCCGTGACCGGTGCGGCGCATTGGGATGTACTGATTCGCGCACGGGCCATCGAGACCCAGTGTTATGTGCTCGCGGCCGCCCAGGGTGGCACCCATCCGGGGCCGCGAGAGACTTACGGACATGCCGCCATCGTCGACCCATGGGGACGCGTGCTGGCGCAACAGGATCAAGGCGAGGCCGTGCTGCTGGCCGAACGCGATAGCAGCGAACAGGCGTCCATCCGGGCGCGGATGCCGGTGTCCAGTCACCGGCGCTTTTTCTCGCAGGGCGCCCAGCGACCTGCCTCAGAACGATGAATTTAAGGCGTAAAGCATATGAGCGAGTTGTTGTCCTCAGTCAGTGACCACCTGTTAGCGCCCGGCGGCGTGACGATCGAGAGCCTGCAAAGTGTGCTCGGCGATCTGGCCGGCCCGGGCATCGATGCCGCCGACCTGTATTTCCAGGGCCAGATTTCCGAGTCCTGGGCGCTGGAAGACGGGATCGTCAAGGAAGGCAGCTTCAACCTCGACCAGGGTGTTGGCGTGCGTGCGCAATCGGGTGAAAAAACCGGTTTTGCCTACAGCAATGCGATCACGCTGGAAGCCTTGGGCGCTGCGGCGCGTGCCGCTCGTTCGATTTCCCGCGCCGGGCAAAATGGCACCGTGCAAGCCTTCACCTCCCAGGATGTCACCCAGTTGTACGGGCCGGACAATCCGCTGGAAGTGCTGACCCGCGCCGAGAAGGTTGACCTGCTCAAGCGCATCGACGTCGCGACTCGAGCCCTCGATCCGCGTATCCAGCAAGTGACCGTGAGCATGGCCGGGGTGTGGGAGCGCATCCTCGTCGCTTCGACCGATGGCAGCCTGGCGGCGGATGTTCGTCCGCTGGTGCGCTTCAACGTCAGCGTGATCGTCGAGCAGAATGGCCGCCGCGAGCGCGGTGGTCATGGCGGCGGCGGTCGTACCGATTACCGTTACTTCCTCGCCGAGGATCGCGCCATGGGCTATGCCCGTGAAGCGTTGCGTCAGGCGCTGGTCAATCTTGAAGCGATTCCTGCACCGGCCGGCACGTTGCCGGTGGTGCTGGGGTCGGGCTGGTCTGGCGTGCTGTTGCACGAAGCGGTCGGCCACGGTCTGGAAGGCGATTTCAACCGCAAGGGCAGCTCGGCTTATAGCGGGCGGATGGGCGAAATGGTTGCATCCAAGCTCTGCACTATCGTCGATGACGGCACGCTGGCCGGTCGCCGTGGCTCGCTGAGCGTCGACGACGAAGGCACACCGACCGAGTGCACCACGCTGATCGAAAACGGCGTCCTCAAAGGCTATATGCAGGACAAGCTCAATGCGCGCCTGATGGGCGTGGCCCGCACCGGTAACGGTCGTCGTGAGTCGTACGCGCACCTGCCGATGCCCCGGATGACCAACACCTACATGTTGGCGGGCGAAAGCGATCCGGCGGAAATCATCGCCTCGGTGAAGCGCGGTATCTACTGCGCCAACCTCGGCGGCGGCCAGGTGGACATCACCAGTGGCAAGTTCGTGTTCTCCACCAGCGAGGCGTACCTGATCGAAGATGGCAAGATCACCGCGCCGGTCAAAGGCGCAACGTTGATCGGCAATGGTCCCGAAGCGATGAGCAAGGTGTCGATGGTCGGCAACGATCTGTCGCTGGACAGCGGCGTGGGGACGTGCGGCAAGGATGGGCAGTCGGTGCCGGTCGGTGTCGGCCAGCCAACGCTGAAAATCGATGCGATCACTGTGGGTGGCACAGGATCTTGAGCGGCTCTTGAAAAAGTGAAGCTTTGGGTGAACCGCTTGGCGGCTCACCCAAGAAGGGACTTAACGCAGACCGCGTTGAGTCTCGTCCAGCTCACGGATGTACTTGAAGATTTTACGGCTCGATGCCGGTGGCTTGTTGGTCGCCAATTCGTGCTGGGCCTGACGGATCAGGGAGCGCAATTGCTGACGGTCAGCCTCCGGGTAGTCGAGCACGAACTTCTCCAGGACTGCATCGTCGCCCGCGATCAAGCGATCGCGCCAGCGTTCCAGGCCATGGAAACGTTCGTTGTACTGCCGGGTGGAGGCATCGAGTTGATCGAGCAACGTGAGAATCGCGTCAGTGTCCTGATCGCGCATCAGTTTGCCGATGAACATCAGATGCCGTTTACGCGCGATATTCGCGGTGTGCTTCGGCGCATCGGCCAAGGCCCGGCGCATAGCGTCGGTCAACGGCAGTTTTGCCAGCAGGTCAGGCTTGAGTGTTGTAAGGCGCTCGCCGAGGTCAACCAGAGCATGCAGCTCGCGTTTAACCTGGGATTTGCTTTTTTCTCCCGTATCGAGGGAGTCGTCGTAAGAATCAACCATGGTGGCCGTCCGCAAAGAAACGCCGCCATGATAACCAGTCGGGGGCCGCTTGTCCGGCCCGGTCGCTCGAAGGCCCTAGCCGAAAGCAGAATTTGAGTGGAGAACAGCATGAGTGCAGTTGAAAGCGTCGGCCCACAAGCGTTGCCGGCACTGCAGGAACAAGTCGAGCAGATCATCGCTGAAGCCCGGCGCCAGGGTGCCAGTGCCTGTGAAGTGGCGGTGTCGCTGGAGCAGGGCCTGTCCACTTCCGTGCGTCAGCGCGAAGTCGAAACCGTCGAATTCAATCGTGATCAGGGCTTTGGCATCACCTTGTACGTTGGCCAGCGCAAGGGTTCGGCCAGCACTTCGGCCAGTGGTCCCGAGGCGATTCGTGAAACGGTCGCGGCCGCATTGGCCATCGCCAAGCACACCTCTGAAGACGAAGCCTCGGGCCTGGCAGATGCCGCGTTGATGGCCAAGGATCTGCAGGATTTCGACATGTTCCACCAGTGGGACATAACCCCGGAACAAGCCATCGAGATGGCCTTGAGCTGCGAAGCGGCGGCATTTGACACCGATAGCCGAATCAAGAACGCCGACGGCACCACCCTCAGCACGCATCAGGGCTGTCGCGTTTACGGCAACAGCCATGGTTTTATCGGCGGCTACGCGTCGACCCGGCACAGCCTGAGTTGCGTGATGATTGCCGAGGCCGAAGGGCAGATGCAGCGCGACTACTGGTACGACGTGAGCCGCCAGGGCAATTTGTTGGCCGACCCGGTGAGCATTGGCCAGCGTGCCGCGCAACGGGCGGCGGCCCGACTGGGTGCGCGCCCCGTGCCGACCTGCGAAGTGCCCGTGCTGTTTTCCGCAGAACTGGCCGGTGGTTTGTTCGGCAGTTTCCTCTCGGCGGTTTCCGGCGGCAGTCTGTACCGCAAGTCGTCGTTCCTGGAAGGTACGCTGGGGCAGAAACTGTTCCCGGAATGGTTGACCATCGATGAGCGTCCGCATCTGATGCGCGCGATGGGCAGTTCGGCGTTCGACGGCGATGGCCTGGCGACCTATGCGAAACCGTTCGTCGAAAAAGGCGAGTTGGTGTCCTACATTCTCGGCACCTATTCCGGTCGTAAACTCGGCATGCCGAGCACCGCCAATGCTGGCGGCGTGCACAACCTGTTCGTCACCCATGGCGATGAAGATCAAGCGGCGTTGCTGCGCCGTATGGGACGCGGTTTGCTGGTGACCGAATTGATGGGGCAGGGCCTGAACATGGTGACCGGTGATTATTCGCGCGGTGCGGCGGGTTACTGGGTCGAGAACGGTGAAATCCAGTTCGCGGTCCAGGAAGTGACCATCGCCGGCAACATGCGCGACATGTTCAAACAGATCGTTGCGGTCGGTAATGACCTGGAGTTGCGCAGCAACATTCGCACAGGTTCGGTACTGATTGAGCGGATGACCGTGGCCGGTAGCTAACCCGCACCGTTACACAAAAGGCGCGCCACCCGATTGGGGGGCGCGCCTTTTTTATGCGCCATACACCGACCCTGTGGGAGCGGGCTTGCTCGCGAATGCGGTGGATCAGTCGCCATGTTTTCCGGCTGATCAACCGCATTCGCGAGCAAGCCCGCTCCCACAATGAACCTCATCCATTTTGTCGGGGTTGTTTTGGTTCTCATTATCATCTAATAATAAATCTCATTACCGAATGAGCCCGGATCATGAGTTCTGCCTTGCACGAGCAGCCTTACCTCGAAAGCTGGCGCTGGATGAGTCGCCAGATCCGTTGCGCGATGTCCCCCGACGAGCCACGCCTGATCGACCACTACCTGGCTGAAGGCCGGTATCTGGCGTGTTGCACGGCCACCTCTCCCTGGACCATTGCCGAAACCTCCTTCCGTTTACTGCTCGACACCGCCGCCGACGTCGCGCTGCCCTGGCACTGGCGCACCTATTGCCTGGATCAGGCATGGCGCCCGTTGCGCGAACTCGAACGCCTCTCTCTGTGCAAATGCCGCCTCAAACGCTGGCAAAGCTACACCTGGCAACTGGCGACGTGCGAGTTGCAGCCTTCGATTCCTCTCATAGAACTGGTGCAAGGATTTACTGATGACCAAGACACGCATTGAACGCGACAGCATGGGCGAGCTTCAGGTCCCGGTGGACGCGCTCTATGGCGCGCAAACCCAACGCGCGGTGGATAACTTCCCGATCAGCGGCAAACCGATGCCGGTGCAGTTCATTCGCTCGCTGATCCTGGCCAAGGCAGCCGCCGCACGCGCCAACGTCGAGCTCAAGCAAATCAGCGAAGCCCAGGGCAATGCCATCGTCGATGCGGCACTCGACCTGCTGAATAGCGACTTCATGCAGCACTTCCCGGTGGATATTTTCCAGACCGGCTCGGGCACCAGTTCGAACATGAATGCCAACGAAGTGATCGCCACCTTGGCCAGCCGTGTGCTCGGTGAACCGGTCAACCCCAACGATCACGTCAACTGCGGGCAGAGCAGCAACGACATCATCCCGACCACCATCCATGTCAGCGCCGCGCTGGCGTTGCACGAGCAGTTACTGCCGGCGCTGTTGCGCCTGGTTCAGGTGATCGAACTCAAGGCCGGGCAGGTGCATCACCATGTCAAAACCGGGCGCACGCATTTGATGGACGCCATGCCGGTGCGCATGAGCCAGGTGCTGAATGGTTGGGCGCAACAACTCAAGGCCAACATCGGCCACCTGCACGATTTGCTGCCAAGTCTGCAATCGCTGGCGCAGGGCGGTACGGCGGTGGGCACCGGGATCAATGCGCATCCCGAGTTCGCGGCGCGGTTCAGCCAGCACCTGAGCGAGCTGACTCACGTTCAATTCCAGCCGGGCAAGAATCTGTTTGCGCTGATCGGCTCCCAGGACACTGCCGTCGCCGTCTCCGGGCAACTCAAAGCCACGGCGGTTTCGCTGATGAAAATCGCCAACGACCTGCGCTGGATGAACTCCGGCCCGCTGGCAGGCCTCGGTGAAATCGAACTTGAAGCCTTGCAGCCGGGCTCCTCGATCATGCCGGGCAAAGTCAACCCGGTGATCCCGGAAGCCACTGCCATGGTCGCGGCCCAGGTGATCGGCAACGACACGGTCATCACCATCGCCGGTCAGTCGGGCAATTTCGAACTGAACGTGATGTTGCCGATCATCGCCCAGAACCTGTTGAGCAGCATCGAGTTGCTGGCCAACTCCAGCCATCTGCTGGGGGAGAAAGCCATCGCCACGTTCAAGGTCAACGAGTCACGGATCAAAGAGGCGCTGTCGCGCAACCCGATCCTGGTCACCGCCCTGAACCCGATCATTGGTTACCAAAAAGCCGCTGAAATCGCCAAGAAGGCCTATCAACAAGGCCGGCCGGTGATCGATGTCGCACTGGAACACACCGACCTGACACGCAGCCAACTGGAAGAATTACTCAATCCGGAAAAGCTCACCGCAGGCGGCGTGTAATCACCGCAACCGCTTTGGAGGCACACCATGGAGCACTGGAAACGCACGATCGAAAGAGCAAATCGCTGTTTCATGCTGGGCGAATACGTCGATGCTCGCGAGGCTTACTTGCAGGCCTTGGCCCTGGCCCAGGTGTTGTTCGAGCGCTGGCCGGATGCCGACGAAGCGGTGGCGGCTTGCGTGATTTCCCATCACAACCTGGCGGACCTGCATCTGCGCCTGAATCAGCCGGAGGAGAGCGCCGAGTATTTGTGCGCGATCCATCAACGGCTATTGCAGACCATGCAGGACCCACGTCTGGCGCCAGCACTGCGCGATGCCGCACTGCGCCAGAGCAGCAAGACTTACGTCGAACTGCTGAATTTCATCAGTGAACACGGCGAATACCCGCGCACCCATCGCCTGCTGCACATCGATGCAGCCTCGCCTGCGCCTCAACATTACGGAGTCCATTGAAATGGCTTTTAACTTGCCTGCCCTGCCTTACGCCTACGATGCCCTGGAACCGCATATCGATGCGCAGACCATGGAAATCCATTACACCAAGCACCACCAGACTTACATCAACAACCTCAACGCCGCGGTCGAGGGCACTGAATATGCCGAATGGCCTGTGGAGAAACTGGTATCGGCCGTTCAGCAATTGCCAGAAAAACTTCGGGCAGCGGTCGTCAACCAGGGTGGCGGACACGCCAACCATTCGTTGTTCTGGGAAGTCATGGCGCCCAACGGCGGCGGCAATCCGGAGGGCGCGCTGGCCAAGGCCATCGATGAGCAACTGGGTGGCTTGAACAGTTTCAAGGACGCCTTCACCAAAGCCGCGCTGACCCGTTTCGGCAGCGGCTGGGCCTGGTTGAGCGTGACACCGCAAAAGACCCTGATCGTTGAAAGCAGTGGCAACCAGGACAGCCCGTTGATGAACGGCAATACGCCGATCCTGGGGCTGGACGTCTGGGAGCACGCGTATTACCTGCGTTACCAGAACCGTCGCCCGGAATACATCAATGCGTTCTACAACGTGATCAATTGGCCTGAAGTCGCTGCGCGCTATCAGGCTGCGCTGGTTTAAGTCTCTTATAAAAACAATCCAAGGCTGACTATGGGCACTGAAACACTGGCGATCGGAAGTGGACGGATGTTTCGTTACGCATTGGGATCGCTATTACTGCTGGCGGGCATAACGTTGCTGGTCAGCCACGGTCTGGCGTGGCTGGACCTCGAGCCAAGACTGTCGCGCGCGCTGCAGGGCGGGGCGATTTGCGCCTTGGGCACCGCGCTGGGGGCGGTGCCGGTGCTGGTGATCCGGCAAATGCCGCAGCGGGTGAGCGATACCTTGCTCGGTTTCGGTGCTGGAGTGATGCTCGCCGCGACCGCGTTTTCGCTGATCGTGCCGGGTATTTCCGCCGCTGAAAGCCTGGGGCTGACGCCGTGGGCGGCCAGTGGTCTGATCAGCTTCGGCATCATGCTCGGCGCGTTCGGATTATTTCTGGTGGATCGCAAGGTGTCTGGCGCATCCCCTGAAATGCTCGTCGGGACTCTTGAACGGCCGGTGATTCCACCGCGAATCTGGTTGTTTGTGTTTGCGATCATTGCGCACAACATTCCTGAAGGCATGGCCGTCGGCGTCTCGGCTGGCGGCGGAATGCCCGACGCTGACAGCCTGGCGATGGGTATCGCGTTGCAGGATGTACCGGAAGGCCTGGTGATTGCATTGGTGCTGGCAGGGGCCGGGATGTCCCGGGTCAAGGCGTTCCTGATCGGTGCGGCGTCAGGTCTGGTCGAGCCGGTCTTTGCGCTGTTGTGCGCGTGGCTGGTGAGTCTGGCCGAGATGTTGTTGCCGTTAGGGCTGGCGCTGGCGGCGGGGGCAATGCTGCTGGTGGTGACTCACGAAATCATCCCTGAGTCGCGACGCAATGGTCACGACAAGCTGGCCAGCCTTGGCTTGCTGACAGGGTTTTGTTTGATGATGGTGATGGATACGGCACTTGCTTGAGCAAGTGCTTAACCACCTTCACCGAAGTAGTCGTTGATCAGGTTCACCAATGCCTGCAAGGCTTCGTCCGCCTGCTCCCCTTCGGTGCTCAGGTGGATGATCGTACCTTTGCCGGCAGCGAGCATCATCATGGCCATGATGCTTTTTCCGTCTACCATCGACTCGGGATTACGTCCGACGCGGATCGTGCAATCCTTGAACTCGCCGGCAACGCCAACGAATTTTGCAGAAGCGCGGGCATGCAGCCCGAGCTTGTTGATGATTTCGATTTCCAGAGCAGGCATCGCGATGTGAATCCTTTAGCTGAGGTCGCGGTGGCGAACCTGGACGTTCTTCAGGGATTGTTGCAGAACCTGGCCCAGACGTTCGGTCAGGTAGACGGAGCGGTGGTGCCCGCCGGTGCAGCCAATGGCGATGGTGACATAGGCACGGTTGCTTGCGGCAAAACGTGGCAGCCACTTGAGCAGGTACGAGGAGATGTCCTGGAACATTTCCTCTACATCAGGCTGTGCCGCCAGGTATTCGGCCACCGGCTGATCAAGCCCGGACTGGGCGCGCAATTCCGGCTTCCAGTAAGGATTGGGCAGGCAGCGAACGTCGAACACCAGGTCAGCGTCCACCGGCATGCCACGCTTGAATCCAAATGACTCGACCAGGAATGCCGTACCGGCTTCCGGCTGGTTCAGCAACCGCAGCTTGATGGTGTCGCGCAGCTGGTAGAGGTTCAGGTTGGTGGTGTTGATTTTCAGATCGGCCAGATCGGCAATAGGCCCCAGCAGGTTGCTCTCGTCCTCAATGGCCTCGGCCAACGAACGGTTGGCGGTGCTCAGCGGATGACGGCGGCGTGTTTCGGAAAAGCGCTTGAGCAGGGTTTCTTCGTCGGCATCCAGATACAGCACGTCGCATTTGATGTGCCGGCTGCGGACCTCTTCCAGCAGTTCGGGAAACCGCGAAAGGTGGCTCGGCAGGTTGCGCGCATCGATGGACACGGCGACCAGCGGTTGTGCCAGTTCGGTATGAATCAGTGCGCGTTCGGCGAGTTCAGGCAGCAGGCCGGCCGGCAAGTTGTCGATGCAGTAAAAACCGTTGTCCTCAAGCACATCAAGAACAGTACTTTTACCTGAGCCGGAGCGGCCGCTGACGATAATCAAGCGCATGATTAGTGACCGTTTTGCTCGTCCAGGACGACCTGATACAAGGCTTCGTTGCTCGGGGCGCTGCGCAGTCGATCACGGACTTCCTTGCGATCAAGCATGCTGGCGATCTGGCGGAGCAGTTCCAGGTGCGCATCGGTAGCCGCCTCCGGGACCAGCAGTACGAACAGCAGGTCAACCGGTGCGCCGTCGATGGCGTCGAAATCGATGGGAGCGTCGAGGTGCATCAAGGCGCTGATGGGCGAGGTGCAGCCCTTCAGGCGACAGTGAGGGATGGCGATGCCGTTGCCAAAACCGGTCGAGCCGAGTTTTTCACGGGCAATCAAAGCCTCGAAGACATCTTGCATCTCCAGATCCGGCACTTCCCGGGCGATCAGGTTGGCAATTTGTTCGAGGGCTTTCTTTTTGCTGCCGCCCGGCACGTTCACGAGCGAACGGCCGGGGGTCAGGATGTTTTCAAGTCGGATCATGGGTTGGGAGTGTTAACGACCGGTCGCGCCCTGGAGGAGCTCTTGGGTCTTTTCCTTATGCTTTTTGAGTTGGCGATCCAGCTTGTCGGTCAGTAGGTCAATGGCGGCATACATGTCGGTATGCTCGGCATTGGCGACCACTTCTCCGCCGGAAATATGCAGGGTGGCTTCGATTTTCTGCTTGAGCTTTTCGACGCACATCGTGACTTGCACATTGGTGATCTTGTCGAAATGCCGCTCTAATCGGTCGAGTTTTTCGCCGATATAAGCGCGCAGGGGTTCGGTCACTTCCAGCTGGTGTCCACTGATGTTGACTTGCATACAGCTTCTCCTTCGTTGCCAGTGCATAAAGCGGTAGATCAGATGATCTACCACTGGAACGCTGTGGCGTGGCTTACATCAACCGCTTGCGTTCGCTCGAAGGCGCGATCCCGAGGGATTCGCGGTACTTGGCGACGGTGCGGCGAGCCACCTGAATGCCTTGTGCCTCCAGTAAACCAGCGATCTTGCTGTCACTCAACGGCTTTTTCTGATTTTCCGCGGCGACCAGTTTTTTGATGATCGCGCGGATCGCTGTGGACGAGCATTCGCCGCCTTCGGAGGTGCTGACATGGCTGGAGAAAAAGTATTTCAGTTCATATATGCCCCGAGGGGTGTGCATGAATTTCTGCGTGGTCACCCGTGAAATCGTCGACTCGTGCATGCCGACCGCTTCGGCGATGTCATGCAGGACCAACGGTTTCATGGCTTCGTCGCCATACTCCAGGAAGCCGCGCTGATGCTCGACGATCTGGGTGGCAACTTTCATCAGGGTTTCGTTACGGCTTTGCAGGCTCTTGATGAACCAGCGGGCTTCCTGCAACTGGTTGCGCATGAAGGTATTGTCGGCGCTGGTGTCGGCGCGGCGCACGAAACCGGCGTATTGCGCGTTGACCCGCAACCGTGGCACCGATTCCTGATTCAGTTCGACCAGCCAGCGCTCGTTGTCCTTGCGCACGATCACGTCTGGCACGACATATTCGGCTTCGCTGGACTCGATTTGTGAGCCAGGACGCGGATTGAGGCTCTGTACGAGCTCGATGACCTGGCGCAGTTCATCTTCCTTGAGCTTCATACGGCGCATCAGCTGGCTGTAATCACGACCGCCAAGCAGGTCGATGTAATCGCTGACCAGTCGCTTGGCCTCGGCCAGCCAAGGGGTCTTGGCCGGCAGCTGGCGCAATTGCAGCAGCAGGCATTCGCCCAAGTTGCGAGCGCCAATACCGGCTGGTTCGAATTGCTGGATGCGGTGCAGGACGGCTTCGATTTCGTCCAGTTCGATGTCCAGTTCCGGGTCGAAGGCTTCGAGGATTTCCTCGAGGGTTTCGTCCAGGTAGCCCTGATTGTTGATGCAATCGATCAGGGTGACGGCGATCAGGCGATCGGTGTCGGCGCCCACTTGGACGCCACCGTCGTTCTGTCCCGTGACATCGCCTCCCTGGGTATCTACCCGGCGGTCGATCCACTCGACTCGACTTCGCGTCAGC
>NZ_JBNNWE010000107.1:0-20585 GCF_050280905.1 Pseudomonas sp. NPDC086278 | reverse complement strand
CTCGCGGGTATAGACCTTTCTTTCGTTCATGGAACCTCCAAGTTGGCGAAATCATATCGCCCTTAAGAGGTGTCCGGAATTATTAGGCCAGTTCAAATAGGCGCCTGGCTTCTTCATCTGAAAGGCTCAGTGCACCGTGTCATCGTTCATCGCGGGCAAGCCCGGCTCGCACAGGGATTCGCGTGCAGGCATCCGATTGCGCTGGTTTTCGGCGAGCGCTGCCGGGCGAATTCGAGGCGTTCGTGGCCTTCCTGGGTGAGCAGGTAGTCTGTTTCAGCCGCGCCAAAACTATAAAAGGGCGTGTAGCGGCGCAGCAATAGCGCCACGATGGACAGGTTTTGTAGGGGGTTTACCGGGCGTTTCAGATTCGGCCTACGGGTTTTCTGAGGGTTTTTCAGCTCAAACCCTTAGAAGTCAAATTTCCTACGGGTTTGTCAGGCATTGCGCGGCAAACCGCTGTATGGTGCGCGCCAGAATCTGTAGGGCGTTTCCAAACGTCCGACCACCACTTAAAGGGAATTAAGTATGCAATGGCTACGTATGGCCTCGATTTTGTTGTTGTGGGCCGGTGTTGTGCGTTTGGCGGGCGCCGCTGATGCGGGTGGCTCGATGGTGCTGGCGAACATGGACCGCACGGGTTGGCCGGACGCGCTCACCAGCCAGGCCGAAGTCGACACGGCGTCCCGTGCCGAGGTGCTGATGGTTGGCAAGGCGCTGCTGGCCAGCGAAGCACTGGACGAACAGAGTCTGAAACAACGACTGGGCGTGCAGGATGTGAAGCTCAAGTCGGTCAGGCAAGTGCGCGACGGGTTGTGGGATCGCTTGCTGACCACCTACCGCAACGCCAGCCAGAACTGTGATGACCTACCCTTTTGCCCGCGTGTGCGCAGCATCGCTGATTTGCGTCAGTTGGCGGCGGCGTTCACTGGCGAAATCAGTCCGGCCTATGCGGCGTGGGCGAGCAAGAGCCGGGTGTTTCATGAGCAGGCGTTGAACGAACAGCTCCGGGTGGCGGTGTTGGTGCCCTGAGTTTGCTCTGATCGTTCCAGCGCTCCTGCGTTGGAACGCCTCGGCAACGATCATTGCGCCAGCCTGGCAATCCCCCCGAGCCATCCGCTGTATCATCCCGTATCGTTTTGGTCCCCGACCTTTTCTCGACTCGCTGCGTTTGCCGGCTAGGCTTTGGGCTTCGCAGCGGTCAACGGAGTGACAGCTTATGCACAACACCCTGGAACAGGTTTTCGGTTATCCACAGTTTCGGCCCGGCCAGGAAGCAGCGGTCAGCGCGGTGTTGGCCGGGCGCTCGGCGGCGGCGATTTTCCCCACCGGTTCGGGCAAATCCCTTTGCTACCAATTGCCGGCGTTGCTGTTGCCGCACCTGACGCTGGTGGTCTCGCCGTTGCTGGCGCTGATGCAGGATCAACTGGCGTTCCTGCAACGCCACGGCATTTCGGCGGGCAGCATCGATTCGGCCCAGAGTCGTGACGACGCCAGTGACGTGATGGCCCGGGCCAAGTCTGGCGAATTGAAAATCTTGATGATTTCCGTGGAGCGCCTGAAGAACGAGCGCTTCCGCAATTTCTTGCAGCAAGTACCGATCTCGCTGCTGGTGGTGGACGAAGCGCACTGCATTTCCGAGTGGGGCCACAACTTCCGTCCCGATTACCTCAAGCTCCCCGACTACCAGCGCCAGTTCAATATCCCGCAGGCGCTGCTGCTGACCGCCACCGCCACGCCGAAAGTCATCGCCGACATGGAGGCCAAATTCGCCATTGCTCCAGAAGACGTCGTGACCACCGGTTTTTACCGGCCGAACCTTAATTTGCTGGTCGAGCCGGTGCGTGGTCAGGACAAGCGTCGGCGTCTGGTCGAATGGATGAGCGAGCGTCCCGGTCAGCCCTCCATCGTTTACGTCACGCTGCAAAAAACCGCCGAGCACATTGCCGAACACCTGAGCCGCAACGGCATTCAAGCCGAGGCTTACCACGCCGGTTTGCCCCACGAACAGCGCGAAGCGATCCAGAAGCGGTTCATGGGCGGGCAGTCCAATTGCATCGTCGCCACCATCGCCTTCGGCATGGGCATCGACAAGAGCGACATCCGCAACGTGGTGCATTTCGACCTGCCCAAATCCATCGAAAACTACAGTCAGGAAATCGGTCGCGCCGGGCGTGACGGGCAGCCGTCGGACTGCCTGGTATTGGCCAACCGCGACAGCCTCAACGTGCTGGAAAATTTCGTTTACGGTGACACGCCGGAACTGGACGGCATCCGTTGCGTGCTCGACGAAATGCTCGCCGCCGCACCGGAGGGCCAGTGGGAGTTTCTGTTGGGGCCGCTGGCGGATCAGAGCAACATTCGCCAATTGCCGCTCAAGACCTTGCTGGTGCAACTGGAACTGCGCGGCATCATCGCGCCGCGTTACGCCTATTACGCCGAATACCGCTTCAAGTATTTGCAGGAGCCGGAGGTTTTGCTTGAGCGCTTCGAGGGCGAACGCCGGGATTTCGTCGCGGCGATCATCCAGACCTCCAGCCGCGCGCGGACCTGGGCCACGGTGAACTTCGAAGCCTTGTACGGGCAGCATCAGGCCGAGCGCAATCGGGTGGTCAAGGCGCTGGATTATTTCCAGGAGAAGGGCTGGGTCGAACTGGAAAGCAAGCAGATGACCGAGGTCTACAGCCTGCTGCAAACGAATGTCGACAGTCAGGCGTTGAGCGAAGAACTGCACGCCTACTTCACCCGGCATGAACAAACCGAGATCGCGCGGATCCACGCGATGCTCGATCTGTTCGCCACCGACCACTGCCTGGGTTATCGCCTGGCCGAATACTTCGGCGACGACAATGCGCCGCGTCAGTGCGGGCATTGTTCGGTGTGTCACGGCCAGGTTGCGCGGTTGCCGACGCCCCCGGAATTACCGGCGCTGGAGGACAAAAATTTTGAAGCGTTGTGCGGCGATTTTATCCACAGACATGAGCAGCACACCGGGAGTGTGCCGTCGGCGGAGCGGGTAACGCGGTTTCTGTGCGGGATCAGCGTGCCGCTGTTTACCAAGCTCAAGGCCCGCTCTATTCCGGGGTCTGGGGCGCTTGAGGATTATCCGTATGCCGAGGTGCGGGAGTGGGCGCAAATGCATCTATCAGGCTGACTATCAACTTCCTGTGGGAGCGGGCTTGCTCGCGAAGGCGTAGGGTCAGCCAGTAGGGTTTTGGCTCCATGACCGCTTTCGCGAGCAAGCCCGCTCCCACAGATGACTGGCTGTGATCGTGACGGCTCATCCAGCCGCTGAATGTTGTTCATCACAGGAATAAATTTCAAAAATGCCTAGCGGCTGACTATGGTGAGGGCTGTCCAGGAATCGTCAACGAGAGAACAACCATGAGCCAGACGCCGTTCACTATTCAGCGCGCCGCCGTGATCGGCGCGGGCACCATGGGCCGTGGCATTGTCATGTGCCTGGCCAATGCCGGGGTGCCGGTGCAGTGGGTCGATAACAATCCCCATATGCTTGAACAGGCGCTGGCCGCCGTGGCCGACACCTATGCGCACAACGTTCGCCAGGGCCGAATCGATCAGGTCGAAGCCGATGCGCGCATTGCGCGGGTGACTGCTGCGGCAGATTACGCAGCTATCCGTGAGGTCGATCTGGTCATCGAAGCGGTGTACGAAAACCTTGAGTTGAAGCAGCAAATCTTCCGCGAACTGGACGGCTTGCTGAAAGCCGAAGCGATTCTGGCCAGTAATACCTCGGCGCTGGACATTGATGCGATTGCCGCCGTCACGGGGCGTGCGCAGCAAGTGCTGGGACTGCACTTCTTCAGCCCGGCGCACATCATGAAGCTGCTGGAAGTCGTCCGTGGCGCCCGGACCGCGCCGGCGGTGCTCGATGCGGCGCTGGCGCTGGGCAAGCGCATGGGCAAGGTCAGTGTGGTGGCGGGTAACTGCGACGGTTTCATCGGCAACCGCATGCTCAATACCTATGCGCTCGAGGCGCGCAAGATGCTGCTTGAGGGCGCGTATCCCTATCAGGTGGATGCAGCGCTGCAAGGTTTCGGTTTTGCCATGGGGCCGTTTCGCATGTACGACGTGGTCGGTGTCGACCTGGGTTGGCGGGCCCGGGAGCTGGCGGGCAAGGGGCAGGACGCGC
The DNA here is from genome assembly GCF_050280905.1 of Pseudomonas sp. NPDC086278. Classification (NCBI taxonomy): domain Bacteria; kingdom Pseudomonadati; phylum Pseudomonadota; class Gammaproteobacteria; order Pseudomonadales; family Pseudomonadaceae; genus Pseudomonas; species Pseudomonas sp. NPDC086278. Next base: position 16,435 of record NZ_JBNNWE010000107.1, on the reverse strand, counting down.
CGCAGGTTCAGGTGGATAACCGTCTGTGTGAACTGGGGCGTTTTGGCCAAAAGAGCGGCAACGGTTATTACCACTACGAGCCGGGCAGCCGTCAGGCTGAGCACGATCTGGAAGTCGATGCGCTGGTGTTGCAAGTCAGCGAAGGGCTGGGCTTCCAGCGTCGCGAGATAAGCCCTGAGGAGATTCTCGAGCGTTGCCTGCTGGCGCTGGTCAACGAAGGCGCGAAGATCCTTCAGGAAGGCATTGCGGCGTCGGCGCACGATATCGATCTGGTGTACCTCAACGGTTACGGCTTCCCGGCGGACAAGGGCGGGCCGATGGCCTGGGCCGATCAGCAGGGCCTGGCGGATATTCATCAGCGCTTGATGGCGCTGCAAACCCGGCAGGGCGATCACTGGACACCGGCGCATTTGATTGGCGAACTGGCAGCGGTGGGTAAAGGGTTTGCGGATCGGTAGACTTCATCCACATCAAGACGAGAGCTGCGCATGAATCAACGCACCGACTACCGCCACTTCCAGCCCGTCACCACGCGCTGGCACGACAACGACGCCTACGGTCACGTCAACAACGTCACTTATTACAGCTTCTTCGACACGGCGGTGAACACCTACCTGATCGAGGTCGGTGGCCTGGATATCCATGACGGCGAGGTGGTGGGTTTCGTCGTGAGTTCGTCTTGCGATTACTTTGCCTCCATTGCCTTCCCGGACCGGATCGACGTTGGTTTGCGGGTGGGCAAACTGGGCAACAGCTCGGTGCAATACGAATTGGCGGTGTTCAAGGCGGGCGAAGAAGAAGCCTGCGCAGCCGGACGTTTCGTGCATGTGTTTGTGGATCGCGCGTCGAATCAACCGGTGGCGATTCCTGCCGGTTTGCGCGATGCCCTGGAACGGTTGGTGGTTTGACGGGCAAAAAAAATCGCAGCCCTGGGCTGCGATTTTTGCTCTGCCGGTCAGCGAGGCTGTTCGAGCCTCAACGATGACGGGAGTACTTGTGATGCTTGCGGTGCCCGTAGTGGCGGCCGCGATCACGATGGTCGTCACGGTAGTAACGACGGTTGTCATGGCTGCGACGATCATCGTCATCGCTCTTGTTGCCCATGTAGTTACCCAGCGCGCCACCGGCGCCACCGCCTGCCGCGGAGCCGATCAGGCTGCCGGTGGTGCCGCCCATGCTGCGACCGACCACGTTACCGCCGGCTGCGCCCAGCGCACCACCGATGGCGGCTTCGCCACGGCTGCGTTTGTCTGCGCCGACGGCGCTACCACCCGCGCCACCCAGGGCCGCGCCAATGGTTGAACCTGTATTGCCGCCTAACGACTGACCGACGACCGAGCCCAAAACCCCGCCCAATGCGCCGCCCACGCCTGCTTCGGTGGTGCCGCCTGCTGACGCGAAACCACTGACCAGGCCAAGGGACAGCAAGAGAATCGAGGAGAACTTCATAGAGGAACCTCAAGGGGATGACGGCGCGATCCTGAGGCTGTGGTTAACGGCTTACAATCGAAATCCGACGAGTAACACGACTTGTACACAATTCTATAAGTTGCTGTTTTTTCGATGGAACTTAAGTATTTTTCGCCGGTCTTTAGCTACTTCGGACAGGCCGTTTCTTTGCAGGAATGGCCTTTTTTGTGGGCGATTGGAAAGAGATTGATTGGCGAGAGTCGTTGAATGTTCCACCGCTTTCGCGAGCAAGCCCGCTCCCACATTGGATCTCTGGTGCACAAATGTTGTGCCCACTGAAGATCCAATGTGGGAGCGGGCTTGCTCGCGAAGGCGATCCGACGAAGAGGCCGGCGATGCTTACGCAGATTTGGCCAGAATCAACCCGGTCTCACTCGCCGCTTCCAGCCGGATCGCCACGAACTTCGACGTCGGCGTATGGCTGCCATCCCCGGTGCTCTCCAGCGGCACCAACGGATTCACCTCCGGGTAATACGCTGCCGCTTGCCCCGCCGGGATATCAAACGCCAGCAGCGTAAAGCCTTTAACGCGACGTTCACGGCCGTCATCCCAGATCGACACGATGTCGGCTTTCTGCCCCGGTTTGAAACCCAGGCGAATAATGTCGGCCTCGTTGACGAACAACACATCGCGCTGCCCCTTCACCCCGCGATAACGGTCATCAAGCCCGTAAATCGTGGTGTTGTACTGATCGTGGGAACGCAGCGATTGCATGATCAGATCCGGCAACACGCCAGTGGCGCGCGCGCGTTCATGCACCAGGTCTTTGGGCAGTACGTTCGGCCGGAAATTGGCCCGGCCCGACGGCGTGTTCCACTTGCGTGCACCGGCGCTGTTGCCGAGGTAAAAACCGCCTGGATGCTTCACCCTTTCGTTGAAGTCGCGGAAACCCGCAATGGTGTCGGCGATCAGGTCGCGGATGCGGTCGTAATCGGCCACCAGCCAGTTCCAGTCCACCGGTTTGCTGCCCAGGGTCGCGGCGGCGATACCGGCGATGATCGCGGGCTCCGAACGCATCTGGGTCGACAGCGCCTGCAACTGGCCGTTGGAGGCGTGGACCATGCTGAACGAATCTTCCACCGTCACCGCTTGCGGGCCTTCGGTCTGGATGTCGATGTCGGTACGGCCCAGGCACGGCAGGATCAGCGCGTCTTTACCGTGGGCCAAATGGCTGCGGTTGAGCTTGGTGCTGATTTGCACGGTCAGGTCGCAATTGCTCAGGGCCTGGAAGGTGCGCGGGCTGTCCGGCGTGGCTTGGGCGAAGTTGCCGCCCAGGCCGATGAAGACTTTGGCGCGCCCGTCGGCCATGGCGTGAATCGCTTCGACCACGTTGTGGCCATTTTCGCGTGGCACCTTGAACTGGAAGCGACGCTCCAGGGAATCGAGGAATGCCACGGGTGGGCGTTCGTTGATGCCCATCGTGCGGTCGCCCTGCACGTTACTGTGGCCGCGCACCGGGCACAGGCCGGCGCCCGGCCGGCCGATGTTGCCGCGCAGCAGCATCAGGTTGGCAATTTCCTGGATGGTCGCTACCGAGTGACGGTGCTGGGTGATGCCCATCGCCCAGCACATGATTACGTTCTTGCCCTTGGCGTACATGCGCGCCGCTTTCTCGATGTCCACCAGGGTCAGGCCGGATTGCTCGACGATTTGCTCCCACGGGGTGTCGTCGACGATGCCCAGGTATTCCAGCACGTTGGCACTGTGTTCATTGAGGAAGTCGTGGTCGAACACCGCCGGCTCACCCGCCTTTTGTGCATCGCGCTCCCATTGCAGCAGGTATTTGGCCATGCCGCGCATGATCGCCATGTCGCCGCCCAAGGCCGGACGGAAGTACGCGGTGTTGGTCGGCTTGTCGCCGTTGGTGAGCATTTCGATCGGGTGTTGCGGATGCTGGAAGCGTTCCAGGCCACGCTCTTTGAGCGGGTTGATACAGACCACCTGTGCGCCGCGATTCACCGCTTCACGCAACGGTTCGAGCATCCGTGGGTGGTTGGTGCCGGGGTTCTGGCCCCAGACAAAAATCGCGTCGGCGTGTTCGAAGTCGTCGAAGGTCACCGTGCCTTTGCCGACGCCGACACTTTGCGCCAACGCCACGCCGCTGGCCTCGTGGCACATGTTCGAGCAATCGGGAAAGTTGTTGGTGCCGTAGGCGCGCACGAACAGTTGATACAGGTACGCCGCTTCGTTGCTGGCGCGGCCCGAGGTGTAGAACTCGGCCTGATTCGGGCTCGACAGGCCCTGCAAATGTTTGGCGATCAAGGCGAACGCTGCGTCCCAGCTGATCGGCTTGTAGCGATCAGTTGCGGCGTCGTAGCTCAACGGCTCGGTCAGGCGGCCCTGGTACTCGAGCCAATAGTCACTTTGCTCCAGCAACGAACTGACACTGTGCCTGGCGAAAAATGCGCCATCGACACGCCGTTTGGTCGCTTCCCAGTTCACTGCTTTGGCGCCGTTCTCGCAGAACGCCACCATGCCGGCTTCCTTGGAATCGCCCCAGGCGCAACCCGGACAGTCGAAGCCGCCGTTCTTGTTGGTCTTGAGCATCATGCGCAGGTTTTTCAGCGCGTTGTCACTGGTCAACCAGGCCCGGGCGACACTGGCCAGGGCACCCCAACCACCGGCCGGGCCTTTGTAGGGCTTGTAACGCGGAACGGGCTTCTGGTCGGCTTGATTGTGTTGACTCACGCTTGGTTCTCCATCGCAGGGCTGTAGACCCGCGGCGCACTTTTTTGCGGCAGGTGGATGAGGTTGAGGTTGTGACGACGGGCCCATTGCACGGCAAGGCCGGTGGGCGACGACAGGCTGACGAGGGTTTGAATCCCCGCGCGTAGCACTTTCTGGATCAATTCGAGGCTGCAACGGCTGGTGACGATTGCCAGGCCGCCGGTGGTCGGGATGCTCTGGCGAATCAGCCCGCCAATCAGCTTGTCGAGCGCGTTATGCCGGCCGATGTCTTCACGACCCAGCAGCAATTCGCCCTGAGCGTTCATGAACACCGCCGCATGCACCGCGCCGCAATGCTGGCCCAGCGGCTGAAACGCGCCGATGCGCTGGCGCAAGCCATCGAGCCATTCGGCTGGAGGCAACGGCGCGCCGGGCAACACCTTGAGATCAGGCAATGCCTGCTCGAGCGCTTCCACGCCGCAGAGCCCGCAACCGCTGGTGCCGGCCAATTGCCGACGCTGTTGCTTGAGGTTCCAGAAGGCGCGGTTGGCGATGGTCACTTGCGCGTATTGCGCCGACCCTTCACCGGTCAATTGCAGGTCATAGATGTCGGACGCGTCTTCGATGATGCCGCTGCCGAGGCTGAAGCCGACGATGAAATCTTCAAGGTCGGTCGGCGTGACCAGCATCACCGCTTGGCTGATGCCGTTGTAGGCAATCGCCAACGCGACTTCCTCGGCGAGCGCGGTGCTGGCCGATTCGTTGTATTGAAGGTCGCTGTAGCTATAGGTCTGGCTGGCGGAGGGCGCGGGCGTTTCGAGTGCGGGCGCCGCGCTTGCAGGGCGCTTGGCGTTCATGGCATCACCGACGGTTTGATCAGGTTCAAGCGTAGGCGCGTCAACTTGTCGCGTCTAATCGCTATTGCTGATCTACCGATAGATGACGTCGATCAAGAGTCCGTCAGCGATTGCTGATAGATCGCAAAACAGGCTTCCGCCAGGGCCGAGCGCGGGGCGCTGCGACGCATGATCAGGCCCAGCCGGGCGAGGGTCTGGGCGTTTTCGATGGGTTGCAGGCGCAAGTGATCGGTCAGGTTGGCCAGACCACCGTCCAGCGGCATCACCGCGCAGCACAGCCCGCCGTGCACCGCTTGTAACAATTGATAGACCGCATCGGTTTGCAGCAGCGGTTGAGGCGTCAAGCCGCGACTGTGGAAGTTGTGATCAATGGATTGCCGGAAATGCATGCCGCTGGTGAGCATGCCCAGCGGCAGCTCGATCAGCGATTCCCAGGTCAGCGGCGTGTCGCCGAAATCGAAAAAGCGCTGGTCGTACAGCAGGCCCATGCGGGTTTCGCTGAACGCCAGGGAATCGAAGCGCTCGCCGTCCAGGCGCTCCAGATACGAAACACCTAGATCGAGACGGTTGTTCGCTAGTTGTTCGAGGATCTGCTCGGAGCTCAGTGCCGACAGTTCGAAGCGCAGGTTCGGGTGCTCGGCGTGCAAACGTTGCATCAACGGCAGCGGATCGAAGCTCGACAGCGGCACCACGCCCAGGCGCAATGTCCCGACCAGGTTGCCGCGACAGGCAGCGGCTTCAGCCTGCAAGCCGTCGTAGGCCGCCAACACCGTGCGCGCCCATGCCAGCACGCGCTCGCCCGGCGCGGTGAAGCCTTCGAAGCGCTGGCCGCGATTGACCAGCGGCAATTCCAGCTCTTCTTCGAGGCTGCGCAGGCGCATCGACAGCGTCGGCTGAGTGATGTGGCAGCGCGCGGCGGCCTGGCCGAAGTGTCGGGTTTCGTCGAGGGCGATGAGGAATTTGAGCTGCTTGATGTCCATCTTCGCTCCAGAGCGCGGTGAGGCTCGGATTCTAGCGTCTGGGTTGATCTGCGTCATTGGTCGGGTGGGGGCCTGGGGTTACAAGCTTGGTCTAGGCTTTTACGTCTGGAACCCTAAACCCAAGGAGAGTGCACCATGAGTCTTTTGAGCTTTGTGAAAGAAGCGGGCGAGAAACTGCTCGATCTGCTGACCCCCGGCAACGCCAATGCCAGCGAACAGTTGAAAGAACACATCAGCAAGGTCGGCCTCGGTTACCCGAATGTGCAGGCCACGGTGGACGGCGACAAAGTGACCGTGACCGGGGAAGTCGGCAGTCAGGAAGAGAAGGAAAAAATCCTGCTGGCGGTGGGCAATATTGCCGGTGTCGGTAGTGTCGACGATCAAATCACCGTGACCGATGCGGCGACGCTGGTGGCGGCCAAGTTTGTCGTGGTCGAGAAGGGCGACACCCTCAGCGCGATTTCTCTGCGTGTGTATGGCAATGCCAACCAGTACAACAAAATCTTCGAAGCCAACAAACCGATGCTCAAGGATGTGGACAAGATCTATCCGGGGCAGTCGTTGCGGATTCCTGAGTAAGGCTTCACGACCGAGTGATGGCCTTCGCGAGCAAGCCCGCTCCCACAGGTTTTGTGTGGGAGCGGGCTTGCCCGCGAAGGGCGCGACTCGGTCTACAGCCCTTCGATCAATTCCCGATAATCCCCCACCGCCGCAAACTCCGCCGTGTCCTTCGGCCCTTTGCGACTGTCCGGTTCACGCACCGCCAGCAAATGCGCCACGCCAAAGCTGCGCGCACTGCGCAGGATCGGCAACGTATCGTCGATGAACAGACTGCGCGCCGGGTCGAAACCGATGTCTGCCTGCAACGCTTCCCAGAATTGCGGATTTTCCTTGGGGAAACCGTAATCGTGCGAGCTGATCAAGCGCTCGAAGTACGGCGCCAGCTCAATCCGTTCCAGCTTCAATGACAGCGAATCGCGGTGCGCATTGGTGATCATCACCACGCGCTTGCCGGCCTGTTTGATCGCGGCCAGGAACGTGTCGGCATCCGGCCGCAGCGCAATCAGGTGCGCGGTTTCAAGTTTCAGTTCGCGCACTGGCAGTTTCAGTTCGGTGCTCCAGAAATCCAGGCAATACCACTGCAATTGGCCGGCATTGCGTTCGAACAGTGGCTGCAATTCCATCTCGGCCATGGCCCGGCTCACCCCGTGCAAGTCGGCGTAGCGCTGGGGCAGGTGCTCCATCCAGAAATGGTTGTCGTAGTGCAGGTCCAGCAGCGTGCCGTCCATGTCCAGCAGAACGGTGTCGATGTCGCGCCAGGGCAGCAGGGCCATAAAAAACGTCTCCAGCGGTAAAAAAGATATCCGGGATCAACAATCAGGATAGGCCGGGTATAGTAACCCGCTATCGCCAAGGAGCCCTTTATGCGCCAGAAACCCACCGTACTCGCCCGCGAGATCGTCGCCACCAGCCGTTTGTTCTGCGTCGAAGAGCTGAAACTGCGCTTTTCCAATGGCGTGGAGCGCACTTACGAGCGCCTGGTCGGGAAAGGCGCCGGGTATGGCGCGGTGATGATTGTGGCCATGCTCGATGCCGATCACGCGGTGTTGGTCGAGGAATACTGCGGCGGCACCGACGAATATGAGTTGTCCTTGCCCAAGGGGTTGATCGAGCCCGGCGAAGATGTGCTGGCGGCGGCCGAGCGGGAACTCAAGGAAGAGGCCGGTTATGGCGCGCGGCAATTGGAGCACCTGACCGAGCTGTCGTTGTCGCCCGGTTACATGAGCCAGAAAATCCAGGTGGTGCTCGCCACCGACCTCTACGAAGAACGCCTTGAGGGCGATGAGCCAGAGCCGATGGGCGTGGACAAGATCAATCTGCGTGAGCTGTCGGCCTTGGCGCAAAATCCGCGATTCACTGAGGGCCGTGCCTTGGCGGCGCTGTATCTGGCCCGGGATCTGCTGACTCAGCGTGGGGTGTTTCTGCCGTGAATAATTTCCCGCATCCGCTGATGGCGCCGGTGATTGAGTTGGCGTTGAAGGCTGGCGAAGCGATTCTGCCCTTTTGGCGCGCCGGCACCGCCGTGACGGCCAAGGCTGACGATTCGCCAGTGACGGCGGCCGACCTGGCCGCTCACCATCTGATTCTGGCCGGGCTGACCGCGCTGGACCCGAGCATTCCCGTGTTGTCGGAAGAGGACGCCAACATTCCCCAGGGCGTGCGCGCCGGTTGGCAGCGTTGGTGGTTGGTCGATCCGCTGGACGGGACCAAGGAATTCATCTCCGGCAGCGAAGAGTTCACCGTCAACATCGCGCTGATCGAGCGGGGGCGGGTGGTGTTTGGCGTGGTGTCGATGCCGACCAACGGACGCTTTTATGTCGGCGGTGCCGGGTTGGGTGCGTGGCGCGGCGACCGGGGTGCAACGCCGTTGCCGATTCAGGTTCGTCAGGCACCGGCCTCGGGCGAGGCGTTTACCGTGGTCGCCAGTCGTCGGCATTCAAGCCCTGAGCAGGAGCGTTTGCTGGCCGGGTTGAGTGCCAGCCTGGGTGAGCTGCAACTGGCCAATATCGGCAGCTCGCTGAAATTTTGTCTGCTGGCGGAAGGGGCCGCCGATTGTTATCCACGGCTGGCGCCGACGTCGCAGTGGGACACGGCGGCCGCTCAAGGCGTGCTGGAAGGAGCGGGCGGTGAGGTGCTGGATTTGCAGGGGCAACCCTTCGTCTACCCGGCGCGTGAGTCGCTGTTGAATGAGTTTTTTCTGGCGCTGCCGGCGAATGCGGCGTGGCGCGAAAAACTGCTGGCGCTCGCACGCGGATAAATCTTTACGCAAAACCCCTGTGGGAGCGGGCTTGCTCGCGAAAGCGGTTCATCAGTCGACCTTGATGTTGATGTTGAAGTTGACGGCCTCTTCGCGAGCAAGCCCGCTCCCACAGGTTTTGTACTAGCCCCGGTTTAGCGATGCAGGACGTACTGCCCGGTAAATGTCACCGCATCTTCATCGCTGTCGGCGTTCACAATCCGTGAATGCAACGCCAGCCGCGCCCGTCCGTGGCGTTTATACATCGCCAGAAACTTGTTCCACACCGCCGCACTCGGCGCCTGGCAAATCGCGGTCGCGTCCGTGGTGACCGGCAGCGGATAGCTGATCTGCCCTTCGTGAATCACGATGTGCCCGTCTTCAATCCCTTCTTCACGCAAACGCAAATGCAGCCAGCCCCAGCCTGCCAGCACCGCGCCGCAATACAGGCTGCCGCCGAACATGGTGCTTTTGTGATTGACGTTGGCTTCCAGCGGCAAGTACAGGCGCAGTTGCTGGTCGTGCCAGTCGAGCACTTTGACGCCCATGGCCTGCGTCAGGGGAATGTCGTGGTGCAGCACTGATTCCAGGTGTCGACAGTCGCGATTCATTCGCTGCCCTCTTGTTTGAAGATGATGACGGGACGGTCGCTCAATCGAGTTCGTCGGTGGGGTTGCTGCTGCCGCCGTCGGCGAAGTTCAGCCCGTGTTTGCGCAACTTGTCATGCAGGGTCTTGCGGGGAATGCCCAGCGCTTCGGCGAGGCTGCGCACCGAGCTGTGCGGGCGCGCCAGTTCAGCGGCAATCAAGCTCTTCTCGAAGTTTTCCACTTGCTCGCTCAAGCCGCCGCTGACGACTTCCACGGTCATGCCGGTAGCGCCTTCTGGCGTGTTGTTATCCAGCGCCAGCTCCAGGCCCAAGGCAAAGCGTTCGGCGGCGTTTTGCAATTCGCGCACGTTACCCGGCCAGGTGTGGCGCAGCAGCAACGCCCGTTGTCCCGGTTGCAGTTCGTGGGGCGGCAAGCCATGGCGGGCGCTGGCTTCGTCGGCGAAATGCTGAAACAGCATCAACGCATCTTCGCCGCGTTCGCGCAGCGGCGGAATGCGCAGCGGCGCGACGTTCAGGCGGTAATACAAGTCGGCGCGGAAACGGCCCTGATCGGCGGACTGGCGCAGGTCTTCCTTGGTCGCGGCGATGATGCGGATGTCCAGCGGGATCAACTGATTGCCGCCCAGACGCTCGACCACGCGCTCTTGCAGCAAGCGCAGCAATTTCACTTGCACGTCCAGGCTCATGCTTTCGATTTCATCCAGAAACAACGTGCCGCCATTGGCGAATTCGAACTTGCCGATACGCCGTTTCTGCGCTCCGGTGAACGCGCCCGGCTCGTGCCCGAACAGCTCGCTTTCCACCACCGATTCGGCCAGCGCGCCGGCGTTGATCGCCACGAACGGGCCGCTGCGCCGACTCGACAAATCGTGCAGCGCCCGGGCCACGACTTCCTTGCCGGCCCCGGTTTCGCCGAGGATCAGCACGTCCGCCTTGGTCGCCGCCAGCGCGCCGATCTGCTCGCGCAGGCGCAGCATCGGCGCCGACTGGCCGACCAGGCGCGTGCTCAGTTCATTGCGGTCGCTCAGGGCCAGGCGCAGGCTGCGGTTGTCCAGCACCAGGCGGCGCAACGCCAATGCGCGGCGCACGCTGTCGAGCAGCGCGTCGCTGGCGAAGGGTTTTTCGAGGAAGTCATAGGCCCCGGCGCGCATCGCTTGCACCGCCAGCGGCACGTCGCCGTGACCGGTGATCAGCAGCACTGGCAGTTCCGGGTCCTGGGCGTGGAGTTCGGTCAGCAGCTCAAGACCGTCCATGCCGGGCATGCGAATGTCGCTGACCACCACGCCCGGCCAGTCACGCTCCAGTTGCGCGGCCAGGCCTTTGGCTTCGGCCAATGGCAGGATTTTCAGCCCGGCGAGGTCCAGGGTCTGGCTCAAGGCTTGACGCAGATGCGGATCGTCGTCGATCAGCACGACCTGGATGCGGTTGTCGATGGTCATGCGCTTCGGTCCTCGGACGGTTGCAGGCTCACGCCCGGTGCGCCGGCGCGCAGTTTCAGGGTAATCAGGGCACCGCCCTCCTTGTGGTTGGCGAACGACAGCTCACCGCCGAAAGCGCGCATCAGGGTTTCGCAAATGGCCAGCCCCAGGCCCAGCCCCTGCGTGCGGGTCTTGGTGGTGTAAAACGGCTCGCTGGCGCGACCGAGCGCTTCCATGCAAAAGCCGGGGCCGTTGTCGCGAATGTACAGATTGACGCCGTCAGCGGTGGATTGAGCACTCAGCCAAAGCTTGCGTGGCGGGCCCTTTTCGGTCAGTGCATCGAGGGCGTTGGCGAGCAAGTTGCCGAGCACTTGGCGCAGGCGGGTTTCACCGGCCTCGACCCACAAGGCCGCCGCGGGCAAATCACGGATCAGCTCGACTTCCATGCTGCGCCGCCGCTTGGCCAGCAAGGCCAGCGCATCGTCCAGCGCCGGTTGCAGCGCGACGCTTTCCGGCGCATGGCGATCACGTCGGGCGAAGGCACGCAGGTGAGCGATGATCGAGGCCATGCGCCCGGTCAGTTCGCTGATCAATTTGAGGTTGCCGCGGGCATCGTCGGTGCGTTGATGATCGAGCAGCACTTCGGCGTTTTCGGCGTAGCTGCGAATCGCCGCCAGCGGCTGATTGAGTTCGTGGCTGATGCTCGCCGACATGGTCCCCAGCGCCGACAGTTTGCCGGCCTGCACCAAGTCATCCTGGGCGCGCACCAGTTCCTGCTGGGCGTGTTCGCGCTCCAGCACTTCCTGCTTGAGGCGCCGGTTGAGGCCTTCGAGGTCGCTGGTCCGCTCGGCGACCCGGCCTTCCAGTTCGCGTCGGGCCTTGGCTTCGAAGGCGATGCGTTCGAGGTAATGGCGCCGGCGCTGCATCATCAAACCCAGCAGCAGCATCACCACCAATAGCGTCGCCCCGCCGATGGCGACCACGGTTCGAACCGGGCGATCAATCAAGGTGCGCGGGGCGAGGATGCTGACGTTCCAGCCGGTTTCGGCCATCTGTTGGGTTTGGGTCAGCCAGGCGTTGGGGTTGAGCTTCAGCGGCTTGGGTTCGCGGGTCGGGTACGGCTGGATCGCGGTGATCGCCTGGCGTTCGGCTTCGCTCAAGGGCCGGGTCGAACGAAAGCGCCATTCGGGCCGCGAGGTCAGGATGACCACGCCGTTATGGTCGGTCAGCAGCAGTTGTTCCGGGGTTTTGCCCCAAAGACTTTCGGTGTGGTCCAGGTCGACCTTGACCACCAGCACGCCGATGACTTTTTCCCCGTCGCGCACCGCCGCAGCGAAGAAATAACCGCGTTTGGCCGACGTCGTGCCCAAGCCGAAAAATCGCCCCAGTCGCCCGGCCATGGCTTCGCTGAAATATGGCCGGAAGGAAAAATTGCGCCCCACAAAGCTGTCGTGCTTGTCCCAGTTCGACGCGGCGAGGGTCTTGCCGGAGGTGTCCATCAGGTACATGACTTCGGCGCCGGTCTGGGCGCTGATGTTCTTCAACAGGCGATTGGCATTGCCTTGGGTGACGCCATCGTCCGGCGCGCCGAGCACCGCGCGCAGGGCCGGCAGGTCGCCGAGGATTTGCGGCAGGACTTCATAACGGTGCAGCGTGCCCAGCAAGTTGGCGACGTAAAGGTCGAGCGTCTGCCGGTTTTGCCCGGCCAGCTCGCTGCGGTAATAGCGCTCGGCCAGATGCTCCAGCGGCCACAGCAACGGCGCCAGGCACAGCGCAAGCAATGCGAGGCTGCGCCAGCGGGGTCTGCGAGGGAGGGTCGAAGTCATGAGCATCGGGCGCCTGTGGGGATGGGCGCATTATGCCCAGGCTCAGGAGAAGACGTCAGCGTCCTTGAGGAAGGCGGCGGCCTGATCCTTGCCAGATAGCTTCGGCGCTTCGTCGAGCTGCCAGTCGATGGCGAGGTCCGGGTCATCCCAGCGGATGGAACGTTCTGCCGACGGCGTGTAGTAGTCGGTGGTTTTGTACAGGAATTCGGCGAAATCACTCAGCACCACAAAACCGTGGGCGAAACCTTCCGGAACCCAGAGTTGACGATGATTCTCGGCGGACAAGCGCACCGCGACCCATTGGCCGAAATGCGGCGAGCTGCGGCGAATGTCCACGGCGACGTCGAGCACTTCGCCAGCGGTCACGCGAACCAGTTTGCCCTGAGTGTTTTCCAGTTGGTAATGCAGGCCGCGCAGCACGCCTTTTTGCGAACGTGAGTGATTGTCTTGAACAAAATGCGCGGCCACCCCCGTCGCGTCTTCGAACGCCTTGGCGTTGAAACTCTCGTAAAAGAAGCCACGCTCATCACCGAATACCTTGGGTTCGATGATCAGAACACCGGGCAGGTCAGTGGTGATCACATTCATGGTGCTTCTCCGTCTATAGCTGTCAATGGTCGGCATTCTTGCGCAAAGTGCCGCCCAGCGCGAGGGGCTGCGCTTTCAGGGGGTTGATTATCGACCGGTGCAGTGGCGATATAAGCGCCTAATAAAATTTCAGGGGTTGTTGTATGCCACTCGCCACGTTGATTCACCGCGCCAGTTTGCCCAGCCCGCACGTGTCTGCGGCGCAGGCGTCAGCGCTGCTGGCAGAGCATTACGGGTTGAGCGGCACGTTGCAGGCGCTGGGCAGTCAGCAGGATCTCAACTTTCGGGTCGACAGCGCGCAAGGGCGTTTCGTCTTGAAAATCTGCCGTGGCGACTATTCGGCCGTCGAGCTGCAAGCCCAGCACGCGGGATTGAAACAGTTGGCTGAACACTCGGATGTGCACGTACCGCGCGTGATGCCGGCCAAAAACGGCGCCGACCTGCTGTCGCTGGAAGTCGGCGGGCAGCCGGTGCATATGCGCTTGCTCGATTACATCGATGGCCAGTCGCTCACGCACCTTGAGCATCTGCCGGGGGCGGTGGTTGCCGGTTTCGGTCGGCTTTGCGGGGAAATGGACCTGGCACTGGCCGCGTTCGACCATCCGGGCCTTGAGCGCACGTTGCAGTGGGATGCGCGCCACGCCAACGCGTTGATCGGCCATTTGCTGCCGGTGATCAAGGATGACGCGCAACGGCGGCTGATCGCCGATGCGGCGGAACGGGCCGAGCGCCATTTGCAGCCACTGGTGGATCGGCTGCCGGTGCAGGCGATTCACATGGACATCACCGATGACAACGTGGTCTGGCAGCGCGACGCGCACCGTCAGTGGCAGTTGCAGGGGGTGATCGATTTCGGCGACTTGATCCGCACCTGGCGCATCACCGATCTGTCGGTGACGTGCGCGGCGTTGCTGCACCACGCCGATGGCGATCCTTTCTATATCTTGCCGGCGGTTCAGGCGTATCACGCGGTCAACCCGCTGACCCACGAAGAGCTGCAAGCGCTGTGGCCGCTGATCGTTGCGCGCGCGGCGGTGCTGGTGCTCAGCGGCGAGCAGCAGGTCAGCATCGACCCGGGCAATCACTACAGCCGCGACAACCTCAGCCATGAGTGGGAAATTTTCCGCGTCGCCACGTCAGTGCCTTTGGAACTGATGGAAGCGGCGATTCTGACCTCGGTGGGCCAGACGCTGCCGGCCATCGTCAGCGACGGTTTCGCGCCGTTGTTGCCAAGCCTGGTGGGGCGTGAGTTTGCCTTGATCGATCTCGGCGTCCTCAGCCCTCACTTCGACGCCGGTAATTGGGAGCAGGCAGGCATCGATCAGCAACTGTTGACGCAAGCGGCGGCGGCCCATGGGTTGGCGGCCAGTCGGTATGGGCAATATCGGTTATCCCGCACTCGGCCGGACGTGGCGGCCGAGCCCGACACGTGCCCGTTGCACGTCGAGTTGCGAGTGCCCGATGGCACCGCCGTCGAATCGCCGTTTGCCGGCGTGGTCCATCAGCCGGCGGCGGGTGTGTTGCAACTGGACGGGCCGCAACTGAGCGTGCGGCTGTGGGGCGTGACGCCGTCGCTGCACCCCGGCGCGGCGCTGGTTAAAGGCCAGGTGCTGGGCTCTGTCAGCGGGCCCTTGATCGTGCAGTTGTGCCGGGGCGCTCAATTATCGGCGCCGTTGTTTTGCACGCCTGCGCAAGCGCCGGCCTGGCAAGCGCTGTGCCCATCGCCGGCATCATTGCTGGGACTGGCCTGCGACGCTGAAGCCGAGCTTGACTCGCAAACGTTGCTGGCGCGCCGCGACGCCAGTTTCGCCCGTACCCAAAAACACTATTACGTTGACCCGCCACGCATCGAACGCGGCTGGCGCAATCATTTGATCGACATGCAGGGCCGTTCCTACCTCGACATGCTCAACAACGTCGCGGTGCTCGGCCACGGTCACCCGCGCATGGCGGCGGTCGCCAGCCGCCAGTGGTCGTTGCTCAACACCAACTCGCGATTCAACTATGCGGCGGTGGCCGAATTTTCCGAGCGATTGCTGAAGTTGTCGCCGGACTCCATGGACCGCGTATTTCTGGTCAACAGCGGCAGCGAGGCCAACGACCTGGCGATTCGGCTGGCGTGGGCCTACAGCGGCGGTCGCGACATGCTCAGCGTGTTGGAGGCGTATCACGGCTGGACCGTGGGCGCGGACGCCGTCTCGACCTCGATCGCCGACAACCCCAAAGCCTTGAGCAGCCGTCCGGATTGGGTGCACCCGGTGATTGCGCCGAACACCTATCGCGGCGAATTCCGTGGCCAGGACAGTGCGCCGGATTACGTGCGCAGCGTCGAACACAACCTGGCGAAAATCGCCGCGCAGAATCGGAAATTGGCCGGGTTCATTTGCGAACCGGTGTACGGCAATGCCGGCGGGATTTCGTTACCGCCGGGGTATTTGCAGCAGGTCTACGCTCAGGTGCGCGCGCAGGGCGGCGTGTGCATCGCCGACGAAGTGCAGGTCGGTTACGGGCGCATGGGCCATTTCTTCTGGGGTTTTGAAGAGCAGGGCGTGGTGCCGGACATCATCACCATGGCCAAAGGCATGGGCAACGGTCAGCCGCTGGGCGCGGTCATCACTCGCCGGGAAATCGCCGAAGCGCTGGAGGCTGAGGGCTATTTCTTCTCGTCGGCGGGCGGCAGTCCGGTCAGTTGCCAGATCGGCATGGCCGTACTGGATGTGATGGAAGAAGAAAAACTCTGGGAAAACGCTCAGGTCGTGGGCGGGTATTTCAAGGAGCGGCTGGAAGCGCTGATCGACCTTCATCCGCTGGTGGGCGCGGTGCACGGCTCCGGGTTCTATCTGGGCGTCGAGCTGGTTCGTGACCGTGAAACCCTGGAACCGGCGACTGAAGAAACCACGGCGTTGTGCGATCGCTTGCGCGAGTTGGGGATTTTCATGCAGCCGACCGGGGATTTTCTGAACGTGCTCAAGATCAAGCCGCCGATGGTCACCTCGCGCCAGAGCGTGGATTTCTTCGTCGATATGCTCTCAAAGGTGCTCGCCGAAGATCTCTAAACACCTCTCCCCTGTGGGAGCGGGCTTGCTCGCGAAAGCGGTGGTTCATCCAACATCGATGTCGACTGACCCGACGCTTTCGCGAGCAAGCCCGCTTGTGTCTTGGGCAGGGGATAAACTTTGGGGTGAGAGGGGTGGATGGCAAGCTGTGAGTCCGCGGTGCTTGAAG
>NZ_JBNNWE010000106.1:0-21784 GCF_050280905.1 Pseudomonas sp. NPDC086278 | reverse complement strand
CGTCGTCTGAGCGGCGAACTGCCGGCCGACTTCGCTGAAAAAGCCTCGGCGTATATCGCTGAAGTCGCGGCCAAGGGCGAAACCATCGCCAGCCGTAAAGCCAGCCAGAACGCCCTGAATGCCTACGGCCCGCTGTTGCCTGAATTGCTGGGCGGCTCCGCTGACCTGGCCGGTTCCAACCTGACCCTGTGGAAAGGTTGCAAAGGTGTGTCGGCTGAAGACGCCAGCGGCAACTACATGTACTACGGCGTTCGCGAATTCGGCATGAGCGCGATCATGAACGGCGTGTCCCTGCACGGCGGCCTGGTGCCTTACGGCGCGACGTTCCTGATGTTCATGGAATACGCGCGCAACGCGGTACGCATGGCCTCGCTGATGAAGAAACGCGTGGTGTTCGTCTACACCCACGACTCCATCGGTCTGGGCGAAGACGGCCCGACGCACCAGCCGGTCGAGCAACTGACCAGCCTGCGCAGCACACCGAACCTCGACACCTGGCGTCCAGCCGACGCGGTTGAATCGGCCGTTTGCTGGAAACTGGCCATCGAGCGCAAGGACGGCCCGTCGGCGCTGATCTTCTCGCGTCAGAACCTGCAACACCAAGAGCGTGACGCCGGCCAGATCGCCGACATCGCCCGTGGCGGTTACGTGTTGAAGGACTGCGCGGGCGAGCCTGAGCTGATCCTGATCTCCACCGGTTCGGAAGTCGGCCTGGCGGTTCAGGCTTACGACAAGCTCACCGAGCAAGGTCGCAAGGTGCGTGTCGTTTCGATGCCGTGCACCAGCGTGTTCGATGCTCAGGACGCCGGCTACAAGCAAGCGGTCCTGCCGTTGCAAGTCAGCGCCCGTATCGCCATCGAAGCCGCGCACGCGGACTACTGGTACAAGTACGTGGGCCTGGAAGGCCGCGTGATCGGCATGACCACCTACGGCGAGTCGGCGCCTGCGCCAGCCTTGTTCGAAGAGTTCGGTTTCACCCTGGAAAACATCCTGGGTCAGGCTGAAGAGCTGCTGGAAGACTAAGTCCGACAGTTATGTTGTCCGGGCTGACGCCATCGCGGGCAAGCTCGCTCCCACAAGGATCTTCACGGACCCTGTGGGAATGGGCTTGCTCGCGAAGGCGTCGGCCCAGTCAACGCTGCAATGACAGATTCACCACGGTAACCGAGAACCCCATGCCTCAACCGCGTCCTTACAAAGTTGCACTCAACGGCTACGGCCGGATTGGTCGTTGCGTCTTGCGTGCGTTGTTTGAGCGAGGCGAGAAAGCCGGGTTTGAAATTGTCGCGATCAACGATCTGGCGGACATGGCCAGCATCGAATACCTGACACGCTTCGACTCCACGCACGGGCGTTTCCCCGGCGAAGTGCGGGTCGAGGGCGATTGTCTGCATATTAATGGCGACTGCGTGAAGGTCCTGCGCAGTGCCATCCCCGAAGGCATCGATTGGGCGTCGCTGGGCGTCGATCTGGTGCTGGAGTGCTCCGGCGCTTACCACACCCGTGAAGACGGCCAGCGGTTCCTCGACGCCGGCGCGCCGCGTGTATTGTTTTCCCAGCCGATGGCCAGCGAGGCCGATGTCGACGCCACCATCGTCTACGGCGTGAACCAGGATTGCCTCACCGGCGACGAGTTGCTGGTGTCCAACGCGTCCTGCACCACCAACTGTGGCGTGCCGCTGTTGCGCCTGCTGAATCAAGCCATTGGTCTGGAATACGTGTCGATCACCACCATCCACTCGGCGATGAACGACCAGCCGGTGATCGATGCCTATCACCACGAAGACCTGCGCCGCACACGTTCGGCGTTCCAGTCGGTGATCCCGGTGTCCACCGGTCTGGCGCGTGGCATCGAGCGCCTGTTGCCGGAACTTGCCGGGCGAATTCAGGCCAAAGCCGTGCGGGTGCCGACGGTGAACGTGTCCTGCCTCGACATTACGATGCAGACCGTGAGCGACACCGATGCCACCGAGGTCAACCGGATCCTGCGCGAGGCCGCCACTAGCGGCCCGCTCAAGGGCCTGCTGGCCTACACCGAGTTGCCCCACGCAAGCTGTGATTTCAACCATGACCCCCATTCGGCCATCGTCGATGCCAGTCAGACCCGGGTTTCCGGCCCACGGCTGGTGAACATCCTGGCCTGGTTCGACAACGAATGGGGGTTTGCCAACCGAATGCTGGATGTTGCAGAGCACTATCTGCAAACAGCTGCCTCTCCAAAACACTGCTCCCCAAAACAGTAGGAACTGCGACCCATGACCGTGTTGAAGATGACCGACCTCGATCTGCAAGGTAAGCGCGTACTGATCCGCGAAGACCTCAACGTCCCAGTCAAGGACGGTGTTGTCACCAGCGATGCGCGAATCCTGGCCTCGCTGCCGACCATCAAGCTGGCCCTGGAAAAAGGCGCGGCCGTGATGGTCTGCTCGCACCTTGGCCGTCCGACCGAAGGCGAGTTCTCGGCCGAAAACAGCCTCAAGCCAGTCGCTGACTACCTGAGCAAAGCCCTGGGCCGCGAAGTGCCACTGGTGGCCGATTACCTGGGCGGTGTCGAGGTCAAGGCCGGCGACATCGTGCTGTTCGAAAACGTGCGCTTCAACAAAGGCGAGAAAAAGAACGCTGACGAACTGGCCCAACAATACGCCGCCCTGTGCGACGTGTTTGTGATGGACGCCTTCGGCACCGCTCACCGTGCCGAGGGCTCTACCCACGGCGTGGCCAAGTTCGCCAAAGTCGCCGCTGCTGGCCCCCTGCTGGCCGCTGAACTGGACGCGCTGGGCAAAGCCCTTGGTGCCCCGGCCCAGCCAATGGCGGCCATCGTGGCCGGCTCCAAGGTGTCGACCAAACTCGATGTGCTGAACAGCCTGAGCCAGATCTGCAACCAGTTGATCGTCGGCGGCGGCATCGCCAACACCTTCCTGGCGGCGGCCGGTCACCCGGTTGGCAAGTCGCTGTACGAACCTGACCTGCTGGATACCGCTCGTGCCATCGCCGCCAAGGTCAGCGTCCCGTTGCCAGTGGACGTTGTGGTCGCCAAGGAATTCGCCGAAAGCGCCACCGCAACGGTCAAGTTGATCGCGGACGTCGCTGCCGACGACATGATCCTGGACATCGGCCCGCAGACCGCGGCGAATTTCGCCGAACTGCTGAAATCGTCGAAAACCATTCTGTGGAATGGCCCGGTGGGCGTGTTCGAGTTCGACCAGTTCGGTAACGGCACCAAAGTCCTGGCCCAGGCCATCGCCGACAGCTCGGCGTTTTCGATTGCTGGCGGCGGCGACACCTTGGCCGCCATCGATAAATATGGCGTTGCGGATCAGATCTCCTACATTTCTACCGGTGGCGGTGCCTTCCTCGAATTCGTCGAAGGCAAGGTGCTGCCAGCCGTTGAAGTCCTGGAAAGCCGGGCCAAGGCCTGAGGCCGCCCATTGACCAGGCAAAGGAGTGTTTACATGGTCAAGACGTTAACGCTGTTGCTCGCCGCGGGCATGCTGGCAGCTTGCGGGAGTAACCCGAAAGCCACGCCGCAACCGGCACCGCAGACCCAGGAAAAAGGCTGCTACCAGGCCGACTGGCAAGCGGAAACCAACCCGGTGCTCAACAAGCGTTCCGGGCCTGATGGCCTGGAAAAATACGAGACACCGACGCCCGCCAAGGAACGTGGTTGCCCTTGACGGGTCTGACTCATTACTCAGGGCCGGCGGCGTGCGCCGTCGGTCGAGGAACATGGATGAAAGGTTTTATCGCCGTTACGGCACTGGCATTGCTGGCAGGTTGCTCGAATTTCAACCTGTTCACGCCGGCCGGGTCGACGGACAACTGGAGCACCTGGACTTGCGACAGCCAGGCCAAAGTGCTCTGGCGCTACACCGACGACAGCCGCAAGGAAGTCGACGTGCGCCTGGGCGGCGGCGATCAGGTCTATCGCCTGAAGCTTGAGCCGGGCGCCGAAGGTTCGCTGTACAGCAACGACATGCTGGCGTTTCACGTAAAAGGTGAGGAAGGCCTGGTGTACTGGGTCGCCACCAACGATTTGATTGGCCGCGGTTGTAAAGCCGAGTAACACGATTGATTTGATGTACAGAGATCCAGATGTGGGAGCGGGCTTGCTCGCGAAAGCGGTGGATCAGCTTGCATGGATGTTGAATGTTGAACCGCATTCGCGAGCAAGCCCGCTCCCACAGTGGATCTGTGCAGGTTCTTGAGATTTGAGCAGCACCGAATTCGCAGACCGGACCAACCCCCGATCTGCAATAACTTGAATAGCCGCCGCCGCTACGGCAGGCTGGCACGATTAACGACCCAAACCGGGAGAGACACACACAATGGCACTTATCAGCATGCGCCAGATGTTGGACCACGCAGCCGAGTTCGGCTACGGCGTTCCAGCCTTCAACGTCAACAACCTTGAGCAGATGCGCGCCATCATGGAAGCCGCTGACAAGACTGACTCCCCGGTGATCGTCCAGGCTTCGGCGGGTGCTCGCAAATACGCCGGCGCACCGTTCCTGCGTCACCTGATCCTGGCGGCAATCGAAGAATTCCCGCACATCCCGGTGTGCATGCACCAGGACCACGGCACCAGCCCCGACGTCTGCCAGCGCTCCATCCAGCTGGGCTTCTGCTCGGTGATGATGGACGGTTCCCTGGGCGAAGACGGCAAGACCCCGACCGACTACGACTACAACATCCGCGTGACCCAACAAACCGTGGCCATGGCGCACGCCTGCGGCGTTTCGGTAGAAGGCGAGCTGGGCTGCCTGGGTTCGCTGGAAACCGGCATGGCCGGTGAAGAAGACGGCATCGGCGCCGAAGGCGTTCTGGATCACAGCCAGATGCTGACCGACCCGGAAGAAGCCGCTGACTTCGTCAAACGCACCCAGGTCGATGCCCTGGCCATCGCCATAGGCACCAGCCACGGCGCGTACAAGTTCACCAAGCCACCGACCGGCGACGTGCTGGCCATCGACCGCATCAAGGAAATCCACAAACGCATTCCGAACACTCACTTGGTGATGCACGGTTCGTCTTCGGTTCCACAAGACTGGCTGGCGATCATCAACCAGTACGGCGGCGACATCAAAGAAACCTACGGCGTACCGGTTGAAGAAATCGTCGAAGGCATCAAGCACGGCGTGCGCAAGGTCAACATCGACACCGACCTGCGCCTGGCATCCACCGGCGCGATGCGTCGCCTGATGGCCACCAACCCGAGCGAATTCGACCCGCGCAAATTCTTCGGCGCGACCGTGACGGCGATGCGTGATGTGTGTATCGCACGTTATGAAGCTTTCGGCACCGCGGGTAACGCTTCGAAAATCAAGCCGATCTCGTTGGAAGCGATGTATCAGCGGTATTTGAAGGGTGAGTTGAACGCCAAGGTTAACTAAGCCTTCTGCGTTTAAGTCGAATAAAAAAACCCGCGGAAACGCGGGTTTTTTATGAGCTTTTTTACATGCTTCCTGGCTGTAAGTTCACGCTGGCATAAAAATATGAGTTCAGGGTTAGTGTCTATATTCAGCCGAGATCTGAACGCTAATCCATGGTTTAGATGGTTTAGATGGTTTAGATGGTTTAGTTGTCTGAGTTTAAGAAATTCGGCCAAGTCCAAAGGACTGCGAGCTCCATACGCCCGTATTACCCGCGAAGTTACGACTTCCATTTAAATAATTAAAGTCTGTGGTGTTGAATGTCCAGCTTTCTGAGTTCGCACCAACGCCACCAGTTAGCATGATAGTGGTGGTGGCGCCGCCGATTTTCTGCACTCCTGTCAGCTTGCCGGTTTGTCCGTTGATGATTGCGGTTGCATCCACTGCTCCTCCATTGTCGTCACTGCTATTGACTGTCAAATAAATGTGGTCTTGTCCATATGCGCCATAATAGGTTCCAACGAGAACACCCATGATCGTATTCCTTTTGAGGGTTAGAGATTTAGCAATTTGTTTGTAAGAAGAGGGGCGTGTTTATTTGTGTACTCTTCTGTTTTTATGTTGCATAGATGATATTAGTTGGGCTGTTGAATGTGGTCACCTGTAAGATCTGACAGTTTCTAATATCTTTTTGTTATGGTTATTAAAAGCAATAAAGGTACTAAAGGGGCGGATTTGTTTTATTAATGCAAAGAAAGCGTACAAAAAACCCGCATAAATGCGGGTTTTCATTGCCTGAGGACCAAGGACGAGCGCTTCTCGGCCGGACGCAGCCTCGCGCTGCTCGACAGCTGCTACAGGGATTGCGGAGTGAAGGGGATTACTTATCGTGATCAATATCCAGCTTGCTGAACGTCACTTTCCCGCCTTCACTCGTATACCCCGTGTGGTCTTGCACATACACCCCGGCCTTGAAGTACAGCGGCTTGTCGCGCCAGGTCTTGCTGATGTCGGTATCCCACTGATAACCCGCCGCACTGATGCCCAATGCGCCGCCGGGGCTCAGGTGGATGAGGTAGGAAAACTCCCGGTCGAGTTTCACCCCGGTGGCGATGGTGATGACCCGACCTTCACCGTCATCCGGGCGCATGCGTACTTTGGCGACGATGTTGCCGGTTGAAGTGCTGGTTTTGTATTGGTACTCGAGCTTTACCAGCGGCTTCTGGCTTTCATAGGCGTGGATCTGGCCGATAACGATTTTCCCCGAGCTGGGCACCTGGTTCACCGCGAGGGTGGCGCGCAGGGAATTGTCGGCGTCCGGGTAAAGCCAGTTGCGCAGGGTGCCGTTGCTGTAGGTTTCGCGTAGTTCGGTGCGGGGGTATTTGGCGTTTTCGGTTTTGGAGCCGGTGACCGGGGACCAGAAAAACAAAGTGCCGGTATCGGAGTGGAAGTATTGGTCCTTGAAGCCTTTCACCAGTTTTTGGGTGTCAACGGTGTAAGGCGGATTGCCGACGGGAACACTGAGGTTCCAGGTTGCGAGATCGATCATAGACAAAGCTTCCACAGATTTTGCTGCACGCACGTGCCAGAAGCTCTAGCACGCGCCTTGGAGGGCGGTCTTTATAAGCGTAGAACGCTGGTTTGTTAACGCCTGACTGACAGATGGGTGACGTCAATATCCTGTTAAAAGGCCATCTCTCCCGGTTTCAGGGGGCTGTAGAGGCGACCGTTAGTCGGCAAATGAACGGGATGGTTAGGTGATGGCGCTCTGACAGCTTCTGCTTTTGCGGATCCGGGTCTAGAGTGAAGCCTCAGTAATTGTCCGGTTTTCACGAGAAGCCGGCCTGACGCCCCGAACAAGAGAAGCAGCATGGAATGCGCGCAACCGACGCCAGGTGAAGGCAGCTCGATCCTTTTAATTGTCGATGATTACCCTGAAAACCTGATCAGCATGCGCGCGTTGCTCCAGCGCCAGGACTGGCAGGTCATTACCGCCGCATCGGGCTTTGAAGCCCTCAGTCTTTTACTCGAACACGACATCGACCTGGTGCTGCTGGATGTGCAGATGCCGGGCATGGACGGGTTTGAAGTGGCGCGTCTGATGCGCGGCAGCCAGCGCACCCGCCTCACGCCGATTATTTTCCTCACCGCCAACGAACAGTCCCAGGACGCCGTGATCAAGGGCTACGCCAGTGGTGCGGTGGATTATCTGTTCAAGCCGTTTGACCCGCAGATCCTCAAGCCGAAAGTGCAGGCATTGCTTGAACACCAACGCAATCGCCGTGCGTTGCAGCGCCTGAGCCACGATCTGGAGGTGGCGCGCGCCTTTAATGCGTCGGTGCTGGATAACGCGGCCGAAGGCATTCTGGTGGTGGGGGAGGACGGTCTGATCCGCTTTGCCAACCCGGCGATGTCGCGGCTGCTCAATGCCACGGTGCAAGACCTGCAAGGCAAAGAATTTCTGGATTACCTGCAAAAACCGCACATCGCGGTGTGGACCGATTCTGATTTTTTTACCGGTTACCAGCGGGGCGAAACCCTGCGCCTGCACGACGCATTGCTGCGAACGGCGCCCGGCCAGCAAGTGCCGGTGGCGTTGTCTTGCGCGCCGTTGCCCGTCGAGCAGCACGCGATGGTGGTGACGGTGCTGGACATGTCGGTGGTGCGCCATCTGCATCAGCAGCTGGAATATCAGGCGGTCACCGACCCGTTGACCGGCCTGCTCAATCGCCGGGGTTTCTACCAGACCGTTGAGAACCTGCTGCTGCGCGGCGAACGCTCCGACAGCGCCTGGGTGCTGTTGTACCTGGACCTCGACGGCTTCAAACGCGTCAACGATTCCCTCGGTCACGATGTCGGTGACCGGGTGCTGCGTTGGGTGTCCGAGCAATTGAAAGCCTGCCTGCGGCCCTTCGATATTCTGGCGCGCATGGGCGGCGATGAATTCACCGCGTTGCTGGATCTGGAGTTTCCCGAGCAAGCCGCAAAGATTGCCGAGAAACTCATCGAGCGGGTATCGATCTGCCAGCAGATCGAAGGGCTGGATATCGCCCTGGGCGCCAGTATCGGCATCGCGACTTACCCGGACTGCGGCGCGAATCTCGACGGTTTGCTGCGGGCCTCGGACATTGCCATGTACGAAGCCAAACGCGCGGGTCGTCAGCAATACCGCTTCTACGATCACGAAATGAACGGTCGCGCGCGCTCGCGGTTGATGCTCGAAGAAAGCGTGCGCACCGCCATCGAGAACCGTGATTTCAACCTGGTGTATCAACCACAAGTTGCGATCAACGGCGGGCAGATTCGCGGCTTTGAAGCGCTGCTGCGCTGGCAGCATCCGAGTGTCGGCGACGTACCGCCGGGGCTGTTTTTGCCGCTGCTGGAAGAGGCGCGGTTGATCAGTCGCCTGGGCAGCTGGATTTACCATCGCGGGGCCGAGCAGCGTAAAGCCTGGGAAACCTTGTTCAGCGAGGACCTGGTGTTGGGCGTGAGTTTGAGCAGCACGCAGTTCGGCATGCCCAACCTGGTCACTGAACTGCGCCAGGTACTGGAGCGTCATGGCTTGCAGGCGCGTCATCTGGAAGTCGAGGTGACTGAAGAGGCGTTGATGCAAAACCCCGAGGAGACCCGTAAAACCCTGCGTTTGCTGCGTAACCTCGGGGTCAGGGTGGCGCTCGATGACTTCGGTTCCGGGCCTTGCTCGCTAGCGCATCTGCGGGATCTGGAGCTGGATACGCTCAAGCTTGATCGGCATCTGATCGCCCGGTTACCGCAGTCTGAACGGGACGCGGCGCTGGCGTTTGGTGTCATTGATCTGTCCAAGCGCTACGGCTTGACGGTGATCGCCGAAGGCGTGGAAACCGTTGCGCAGTACGAGTGGTTGCAAACCAATGGTTGCGAGTACGTGCAGGGTTTTCTGGTCGGGCGGCCGATGATGGCCGACGACGCCGGCCACTTTGCGCGTCCGTTTGACTGGAGCGCGCTGCCCCGCTGAATTCGCTACACTGGCGACCTTTTCGTGATCCGTGTTGCTGCCAGAAATGACCGCGTTGAAATACCTCCAGGCCTATCCCGCTGCGTTGCAGGACCAAGTGCGCCAGCTGATCGCCGACAGTCGGCTGGGCGACTACCTGAGCCAGCGTTATCCGGACAAGCACGGCGTGCAGAGCGACAAGGCGTTGTACACCTATGCCCTGGACCTCAAGCAGGAATACCTGCGAAATGCTCCCGCCATCGACAAAGTGTTGTTCGACAACCGCCTGGACCTGACCCATCGCGCCCTCGGCCTGCACACCACCATCTCGCGGGTGCAGGGCGGCAAGCTCAAGGCCAAGAAGGAAATTCGCGTTGCTTCGTTGTTCAAGGAAGCGCCGTCCGAGTTTCTGAAAATGATCGTCGTGCACGAACTGGCGCACTTCAAGGAATCGGATCACAACAAGGCGTTTTACAAGCTGTGCGAACACATGTTGCCGGGGTATCACCAGATCGAGTTTGATCTGCGGGTGTACCTGACGTGGCGGGACATGCAATAAAAGATCGAATCGCAGCCGGGAGTTTCAGATGGACGTCAGCAAGACCAAAAGCAGCTTCTACCGCCGGTTGTACGTGGCGTACCTGATCGACAGCGGGTTGGCGAGCAGCGTCCCGGCATTGACCGAGGTGACGGGCATGCCTCGGCGCACCGCGCAGGACACCATCGCGGCGCTGGCCGACCTGGATATTGTTTGCGAGTTCGAGCAGGAAGAGGGCGCGCGCAACCATGCCGGGCGTTATCTGATTCGCGAGTGGGGGGCGATTGATCGGGGGTGGATCGAGCGCAATCTGCGGCAGATCAAAGCGGTATTGGAATATCCCTGATTGGTTGCGTTGATGCGGCTGACGCTGTCGCGGGCAAGCCTCGCCCTCACATGTTTCAGCAGCGAGGCTTGCCCGGGAAGATGCGTTTAAGGCCGGCGCATCCCGATGTGCGCAATGCCATCCTCGACATACTCCTCACCCGCCACCACAAACCCGTACCGCCCGTAATACCCCTGCAAATGTGCCTGGGCCGAGAGATAAATCGGCGTGTCCGGCCAGCATTTTTCAGCCTGCTTCAATGCCTGCGCCATCATTTCATGCCCCAGCCCCTGGCCACGACCTTCAGGCGCGGTCACCACACGCCCGATCACCACGTCGCCACCCTGCAATTGCGGGTCGAGCAAACGCAGATACGCCACCAGTCGTTCTCCATCCCAACCCATCAAATGGCGGGTGTCGCCTTCCAGATCCTGGCCATCGATGTCCAGGTAGACACACTGTTGCTCAACGACGAACACCTCGGCGCGCAACCGCAGAATGGCGTACAGCTGCTCTTTGCCCAGATCGTTGTGGTGCTTGCAGACCCAATCGATTGTCATCTTCACTTTCCTTGAACAACGTTGCTCCGATACTAATCGCCCCGGTGAAAGATGTCTTGATGGCATGTAAATCTGTGATAAAGGCCAAAATGCCATCATTCATTTCACGTCGCGGTGTCTTCTTTGTGTAATCTGCAGTGAAGCGCTGTGCAGTGGCTTCGATGAGCTAATGTTGAGTACCTGAATGTCGGTACGTTGGTCTTGGAGTTTTGGCAGAAAAATACGCCGGGCAGCCCGCCCATAAGGATTTCCTAGCATGCCGCGATTGCATCGAGCTGTTGCTTTGAGCGTGTTGCTGTTGCTGACTCAGAGCGCAGCGGCAGAGAAGCTGCGTCTGGTTGCCGACGCCTGGCCACCTTTCACCGACGCCACGCTGGTCAACGGCGGACTGGCGACCGACATCGTCAGTACCGCGCTGGCACGGGCCGGTTACGCCAGTGATTTCGAGCAGGTACCTTGGGCGCGAGCGTTGCTCGGTGTCGGCGAAGGACGTTACGACGTGTTGGTCAACGCCTGGTACACCGACGACCGCACGAAATTCGGGCAATTTTCCGGCGAGTACTTGCTCAATCGCGTGCGCTTTCTAAAGCGCAAAGATGCGCCGATCGAATTCAGCAACCTGCAACAGTTGCACACCTATCCAATCGCGGTGGTGCGGGGTTACGCGTATTCGCCGGAATTTGACGAAGACGTGGCGCTACAGAAAATCCCGGTGCACAACTTTGCGATGGCCGTGCGCATGGTCGCGGCGGATCGGGTCAAGTTGACGCTGGAAGATGAATACGTGGCCCGCTACTACCTGGCGCGCGAATCGACCAAAGTGCGCAACGCCGTGGAATTCCTGCCCAAGCCATTGAGCGAGAACAGCCTGCACATTCTGGTCAGCCTGAAGAATCCGCAGCATGAGCAGATCGTCGCCAGTTTCGACCGCGAGATTGCCAGGATGAAGGTGGATGGCAGCTACGAAAAGCTGATGAGGCAGCATGGGATGTGAGGCGGGCCGGCTCGCTCCCACGCTGAATCTGTGTCGTCTACCTGGCCCATGTGGGAGCAGGCTTGCTCGCGAAGAGGCCCTGAAGGCATTACAACTCTCAGGTCTCGCGGGTGTCTTTGATCAAATGCGCCGCCAACGTCCGCAACGGCCCCAACTGCCGACAAATCAACGCTAACTGCGTCTGTACCAACCGCTGCCCTTCATCGATTTCATCCGGCATCTGTTCCAGCTCATTGGCCAGTGCCTCTTCCTCATCGCTTTGAATCGCCACCGGCTGCTTGCTCGCCAACCCTTGGGCAATCTCGTCGATGCTGGCCGCAAGGCTCACACCGGCACCGTCGATCAAATACTCGCGCACGTCGGCCGGCAGCTGGGTTTCGCGGTGCGCGCCGAGGCCTGACAGATAGCTGAGCAAGGTGTGCGACAGCACCAGGAAGCGGAAGCCGACATCGGCTTCCTTACGGAAATGCCCCGGCTCCATCAGCATGTTGGCCAGCGTTGTCGACAGCGCGGCATCGGCGTTGTGTGCGTTGCGCCGGGCCAGGCGATAGGCAAGGTCATCGCTTTTGCCCACAGCGTATTGCTGCATGATCTGGCGCAGGTAGATGCTGTTGCAGGTCAGGGTGTTCGCCAGCACTTTGTTCAGGCGCCGACCCTGCCAGTCCGGCAGGAACAGGAAGACCGCGAGCCCGGCGATCAGGCTGCCGAGCAGGGTATCGAACAGGCGCGGCACGAACAGTCCGTAACCGTCGCCGACCTGATTGAAGCAGAACAGCACCATCAGCGTGATCGCGGCCGTGGCCAAGGTGTAGCGGGTGGTGCGGTTGATAAAGAACACCACGCCGGCGGCGATGGCGAAACACGACTGGACCAGCGGGTTCGGGAACAGATCGAACAGCGCCCAGGCCACCGTCAGGCCAATCGCGGTGCCGATAATCCGTTGCCCGAGTTTGCGTCGGGTGGCGCCGTAATTCGGCTGGCAGACAAACAGCGTGGTGAGAATGATCCAGTAACCCTGCGAGGGGTGAATCAAATGCACCATGCCGTAGCCGATACTCAGCGCGAGGGGCAGACGCAGGGCGTGGCGGAACAGCAACGAGGTCGGCGTCAGCTGCGTGCGCAGGCGAATCCACACATCCTTGAGGCTGCGCGGCGAGCGGTCGAGCAGGCTGCTGTCGGTGGCGTCGGCGAGGGCGTCGGGGTTGCTGGCGTCACTGAGCAAGCGGTCGAGCGTGCCAAGGTTGGCCGCCAGTGCGCGCAACGAGCGCAGCAGCCCGCGCCAGGCCGGGTTGCTCTGGATGCGCAGGTGTTCGAGGGACGCATGCAGGTCGCTCAGTGCTTCGGCGAAACTCGCGTCATAAATGAACGGCTGGCGCATCTGGATCGATTCGGCGAGTGCCCGGCAGGCTTTGCCTTGCTGGCGCAGCAAGCGCTGACAGCGGAACAGCACGTCGCTGTGGAAGAACGCCTCGGCCAGCGCGTTATACGGATAGTGCGAGGAGCTGGCGCGCTCGTGGATGTCCTGCGCGAGGAAGTACAACTTGAGGTAGCGGCTGACTTTCGAGCCCGGCCGACCGTTGCCGACGCGGTGCAGAATGATTTCCTTGGCCGCGTTGAGTGCCGCCACCACGCGCCCGTTTTGCTGGGCCAGTTCCAGACGACGCGCTTCCACGTCCATCTGCCGGATCGGTTCGAACAGCGACGCTTTCAGCTTCAGGTAATAACCCAGCTCACGGAACAATCGCGCCAGGCTCTGTTGCACCGGCTGATTGGAGAACATCGCCTGCCACAGCACCGAGAGCAAGCCGTACCACGCCGCGCCCGCCACCAGCAGCACCGGCTCGTGCCAGAAATCGGTGACCGCGCCGCCGCGTTGGTCCACGCCGATCATGGTGTAGACCGACAGGATCAGCGTCGCCGAGGCAATCGCGCCATAGCGTTCGCCGAGGGCGCCGAGCATGGTCAGGCCGAAACTGGCGAGCGCCAGGGCGATGATGAAAATGACGGGGTAGGGAAACAGCAGTTCGACGGAGAATGCAGCCACGCTGAAACACACCAGCGTCACGGCCAGCGCATTGAGGCGGCCCTGCCAGCTGTCATCGGTTTCGGCCAGGGCGCTGGCGATAATCCCCAGGAACAACGGGATCAGCAGCCCCATTTCATCCTGATACCAACAGACAGCCATGCTGCCGGTCAGGGCGATGAACACCCGCACGCTGTAGCTGAATTTATCCAGCGCCCAGAGACGGCGCAGAGACTGACGAAATGGAGTCGATGGCATGAAGTACGAAGGCCTTCCGAGGCAATGACGCTAAATTGAGCCAGTAATGACGCTGACGCAATGGCGCCAATCACATCTGACAGCAAAATCTGTTCCTTGATATCCCACACTGGACCTGTGTCGATCATGAATTTGTGGCCCGCCCAAAAACCTGTGGGAGCGGGCTTGCTCGCGAAAGCGGTGTGCCAGTCAATATCTGTGACGACTGACCGATTGCGTTCGCGAGCAAGCCCGCTCCCACATTGGATCTTTGTCGGTCATGAGTTTGTGGCTCGCCCAAAAAACCTGTGGGAGGGTTTGGTCAGACGAATTGCGCGGCGGCGTAGCCGGAGGCCCAGGCCCACTGGAAGTTGAAACCGCCCAGATGCCCGGTGACATCCAGCACTTCGCCGATGAAGTACAGGCCGGGGCTTTTCAGCGATTCCATGGTCTTGGACGAGACTTCGTTGGTATCGACGCCGCCCAGGGTCACTTCGGCGGTGCGATAGCCTTCGGTGCCGGCGGGGACAACGTTCCAGCTCGCCAGTTTTTCGGCGATGTCGGCGATTTCGGCGTGGGTGTACTGCTTCATCGGTTTGGACACGAACCAGTTGTCCGCCAGCAAGTTGGCCATCTTCTTGGTGAAGATTTCACCGAGCAGGGTTTTCAGTTCGCTGTTCGGGCGTTCGGCTTGCTGCTGTTGCAGCCAGCTCGGCACATCGTGGTCCGGCATCAGGTTGATCTCGACGGTGTCGCCGGATTCCCAGAACGAGGAAATCTGCAAAATCGCCGGGCCGCTGAGGCCCCGGTGCGTAAACAGGATGTTCTCGCGGAAGCTCTGCTCGTTGCAGCTCACCAGGCAATCCACCGACGTACCGGACAGCTCGGTGCACAGTTCTTTCAACTGATCGGTAATGGTGAACGGCACCAGACCGGCGCGGGTCGGCAACAGGTCGTGGCCGAATTGCTTGGCGACCTGATAACCGAAACCGGTGGCGCCCAGGGTCGGAATCGACAGGCCCCCGGTGGCGATCACCAGCGATTCGCAGCTCAGTTGACCGAGGGTGGTGTCGAGCAAGTAACCGTTTTCGAGCTTCTCGATGGTCTGGATCGAGGTGTCCAGGTGCAGGCTGACGCCGAGCTGATCGCACTCGTTGAGCAGCATGTCGAGGATGTCGCTGGATTTGTTATCGCAGAACAACTGGCCGAGCTTCTTCTCGTGGTACGGCACGCCGTGCTTGGCGACCATGCCGATGAAATCCCACTGGGTGTAGCGCGCCAGTGCGGATTTGCAGAAGTGTTCGTTCTGCGAGAGGAAATTGCCAGGTTCGGTGTACATGTTGGTGAAATTGCAGCGGCCACCGCCCGACATCAGGATTTTCTTGCCGGCCTTGTTCGCATGGTCGAGCAACAGCACTTTGCGCCCACGCCCGGCGGCGGTCAGTGCGCACATCAACCCTGCGGCGCCAGCGCCAATGATCACGACTTCGGTAGAGCGCAAAACGGTGTCCTCTTGATGTGTCACCACAAAACTGATGTGGGAGCGTGCTTGCTCGCGAAAGCGGTGTGTCAGTCAGCATATAAGCCAACTGACAGATTGCATTCGCGAGCAAGCCCGCTCCCACAGGGGAGTTGCGTTGTCTTACAGGATCCGCACGCGCAGCGAACGGCCCTTGATCTTGCCGTCGTTCAAACGCTGCAAGGCTTGCTTGGCGATCCCGCGTTCTACGGCCACGAATGCCTGGAAATCGAAAATCGCGATCTTGCCGACCTGGGCGCCCGGGATGCCGGCGTCGCCGGTCAGCGCGCCGAGAATATCGCCCGGACGCACCTTGTCTTTACGGCCCGCGCCGATGCACAGCGTGCTCATCACCGGCAGCAGCGGGGCACCGCCCTGGGAGGTGAGGTTGTCGATTTGATCCCAGCTCAACGGCGACTGTTGCAGTTTCTCGATGGCTTGGGCGCGGTGTGCTTCCGACGGGGCCACCAGGCTGATCGCAATACCTTTTTCGCCGGCGCGACCGGTACGGCCAACACGGTGAATGTGGATTTCCGAGTCACGGGCCAGTTCGACGTTGATCACCATGTCCAGCGCGTCGATATCGAGACCGCGCGCGGCAACGTCAGTGGCAACCAGTACCGAGGTGCTGCGGTTGGAGAACATCGCCAGCACCTGGTCGCGGTCACGCTGCTCCAGATCACCGTGCAGGCCGACGGCAGAAATGCCTTTGGCGGTCAGGTGATCCACGGTTTCCTGAACCTGCTGCTTGGTGAAGCAGAACGCCACGCAAGACGCCGGGCGGAAGTGGCCAAGCACCTTGGTCACGGCGCTCATGCGCTCGTCCGGGGAAATCTCGTAGAAGCGCTGCTCGATCTGCGTGTCGTCGTGGAACGCCTCGGCCTTGACGATCTGCGGGTTACGCATGAACTTCGCCGCCAGCTGCTTGATGCCCGTCGGGTACGTGGCGGAGAACAACAGGGTCTGACGACGCTCCGGGGTCTGGGCGATGATTTCTTCGATGGAATCGTAGAAACCCATGTCGAGCATGCGGTCGGCTTCGTCGAGGATCAGCGTGTTCAGGCCATGCAGCACCAGCGAACCCTTGCGCAGGTGCTGTTGAATCCGGCCCGGGGTGCCGACGATGATGTGCGCGCCGTGCTCCAGCGAACCGATCTGCGGGCCGAACGACACACCGCCGCACAGGGTCAGGACCTTGATGTTGTCTTCGGCGCGGGCCAGACGACGGATTTCCTTGGCGACCTGGTCAGCCAACTCGCGTGTCGGGCAGATGACCAGCGCCTGGCAACCGAAGAAGCGCGGATTGATCGGGTTCAGCAGGCCGATACCGAAGGCGGCGGTCTTGCCGCTGCCGGTCTTGGCTTGCGCGATCAGGTCCATCCCCTTGAGGATCACCGGCAAGCTTTGCGCCTGGATCGGCGTCATCTGGGCATAACCGAGGGAGTCGAGGTTAGCCAGCATGGCGGCGGACAGCGGCAAAGTATTAAAAGCGGTGGCGATGGTGGTCACGGGACTGGCCTGCAAAACAAAATGTCGCGCAGTGTATCAGTCCCGCGGCCATTGCCCCTAAGGTTCGATGTGTTCTTCCGGACGTTTGACGCGCCGTCCGTCTTCCTTTGAAAGCTGCGAGAAGATCGTCGCGGCCAGCATCGCCATGACGCCGACGGTGACAAAGGTCAGCTGGAACGCGCCCAGCACCGTGTCCACGCCATCGTTGCCGACCTCCGCCGTAAAGCCGCCGAGCAGGGCGCCGGCGCACGCCACCCCAAGGCTCAACGACAATTGCGCGACCACCGACAGCAAACTGTTGCCGCTGCTGGCGCTGGCGTCGTCGAGGTCGATCAGGGTCACGGTGTTCATCGCGGTGAACTGCAACGAGTTGATCGCGCCGAGTATCGCCAGCATCCCCAGCAACAGCCAATACGGCGTCTGCTCGCTGACCAGGCCCATGCTTGCGAGCATCAGCCCGAGCGCCAAGGTGTTCCCGGTCAGGATGACGCGGTAGCCAAAACGCTCGATCAGCGGCCGCGCCACGGACTTGGCGAACATGGCCGCCGCTGCGAGTGGCAACATGCTCATCCCGGCCTGGGACGGTGAGTAACCCAGCGCCACTTGCAACAGCAACGGCACGAGGAAGGGCAGGGCGCCGCTGCCCAGGCGGGCGAACAGGTTGCCGAGGATGCCCACGGCAAACGTCCGGGTCTTGAACAGCGACGGCGCGAACAGCGGATTATCGACGTGCCCGGCACGCAGCCAATACGCCGCCAGACAGGCCATGCCGCCGAACAGCAGCAACATCACGCGCAAGTGCGGCAGGTGCTGTTCGCCGAGGCCTTCCATGGCGTTGGTGATCAGCACCATCGCCGCGCCGAACAGCAGAAAGCCGAGGCTGTCGAAACGCGTGCGTTCAGTGCCGCGCAGGTCGGGGATGAACTTCCAGACGGCGTAGCAGCCGACGGCGCCGACCGGCAGATTGATCAGGAAGATCCAGTGCCAGGTCAGGTATTCGACCATCCAGCCGCCCATCGTCGGGCCAATCAACGGGCCGAGCAGTCCGGGGATGGTGATGAAACCCATGATCCGCACCAGCTCCGAGCGGGGGTAGGCGCGCAACACCACGAGCCTGCCGACCGGCAACATCAGCGCACCGCCCAGGCCCTGAATCACCCGGGCGCCGATCAGCATGCTCAGGCTGCTCGACAGGGCGCAAAGCAGCGAGCCGATGCTGAACAACAGAATCGCGCCGAAGAAGATTTTCTTGGTGCCGAAGCGGTCGGCGATCCAGCCGGAGGCGGGGATCAGCAAGGCGACGGTGAGCATGTAGGCGATGATTACGCCCTGCATGCGCAGCGGGTTTTCCGCCAGGTCGCGGGCCATGGCCGGCAGGGCCGTGTTGAGGATCGTCCCGTCGAGGGACTGCATGAAGAAAGCAATGGCGACGACCCACGGCAACCAGCGAGCGGTGACAGCGTCGAGAGGCGGGCGGTTGGGCATGGGACCTCTTGTGGGAGAAGTGTGAATGCAATGTCTCCCTGTGGGAGCGGGCTTGCTCGCGAAGGCGGTGGATCAGTCAACATTGATGTTGAAGGTGATGGCCTCTTCGCGAGCAAGCCCGCTCCTACAGGTTTTTTGTGTTTACAGAGTCAGGGTCAATCGGCTGACGAGCGCTCCCGGCAACAGCGCCGACGCGGTCGCGCGCTGGCTGTAGGTGCTCGACGACAACAGCAACTCGCGCTCCTCGGTCAATGCTTCCAGCTGTGAACCGAGCAGACTGTAGGCGCTGTCATCAAAACGCATGGTGCTGACCGGCGCCTGAATCTCGCCGTTCTCGACCCAGAACGTCGCAAACCGCGTCATCCCGGTCATGCGCGCCCCCGGTTGGTCCGAATAGTTCAGGTACCAGAGGTTGCTGATGTACAGGCCCGTGCCCAGTTGCTTGAGAATCTCTGCGTCAGGCAACGTTCCGGGCGCCATGTTCAATGCACTGGGCGATTCACCGCCGCCGGCGCCGTTCGCGGTCAAACCGTATTCGGCGGCACTGCGTGAACCCACCAGTTGCGCACCGGCCTTGCCGGCGACAATCAGCCCCAGATCACTGCGCGGATACCCTTCGCCGGAAAACGCCGGGCTCAGCGAGCCGCTGACTTTCTCATCCAGCGACACCAACGGGCTGAACGAGTGATCGCCCGCATACAGCTTCTGCAACGGGCTGCTCTTGCTGGCAATCGACTGCGCCGAGAAACCGCCCCAGCACAACATGCCGATGATTTCTTCGAGGGCGGCCGGCGCCAGATAGGCGCGGTACTGACCCGGCGCCAAGGTGCGTAACGGCCGGCCCAGGAATTCAAGCTGCTCACGCGCCTGCTGGAAGCGTCTGGCAAACCCGTCGCTGCTCCAGTCATGCCCGGCGTAACTGGCTTTCACCGCCTGACCGTTGTCGTGGAACAGGCTGAAGTCAAAGTTGAAGCTGTTGGCCTGATGCCAACCGAACGCCCCCGACGAACTGGCGAAACCGCGACTGATCGGCCCGGCTGCGTAGAAGCCCACGAGGTCCAGCCCTTCGGCGGCTCGGGTGATTTCGGCAACCACTTGCTCGGTATCCGGCAGCGGGTGTTGCTGCACGTTCTTGCTCTGCCAGCCGTTGTGGTTGAGCAGCAAATACGGGTCCGGCGGCAGCAACGGCAGGGTGTCGCGCAACTGTTGCAGGCCTTCGGCCAAGCGTTGAACGTCGACGTGCGGGTCGCCAGCCAGGGTGATGTCGAGGTCGGCGTGGCGCCCCTCATTGATCAGTTTGAAACCGACGCTCGCTTGCTGCACCTGACCGGCCTGCCGCACCTTGGCGTGGTTGAAACGCACGAAGGCCGATGACTCGGCGGCATAGCTGAGGGTGAATTGTTCCGGCTCGCGAATCGCGTCGTGCAACCAGTTGACCAATGCCTTGAACGCCTCGGCCTGATTATTTGCCGTACTCATCAGGCGTCTCCCCCAAACACATCCACATTGCTGAACACGCAGGCCGGCGAAGCATGGCCGACGCGGATCACTTGATTCGGTTCGCCCTTGCCGCAGTTCGGCGTGCCCAGCACCTTGAGGGTGTTGGCATCGCCGACGGCGCTGAGGCTTTTCCAGAAGTGTGCGGAAATCGCCCGGTAGTTGGGGTTCTTCACCACGCCTTTAAGCTCGCCGTTTTCGATCAACTGCGCCCATTCACAACCGAACTGGAATTTATTGCGTGCATCGTCAATCGACCATGAGCGGTTGGTGCTCATCAAAATGCCGTGCTCGATGTTGCCGATCAGTTGCTCCAGCGGTTGATCGCCGGCCTCGATGTTGAGGTTGGCCATGCGGTCGATCGGCGGGCGGTTCCAGCCGCACGCGCGGCTGTTGGCGACGCCGTCCATGCTCGCGCGAAATTGCGACAGCGCGCCGCCCAATGGGCGCAGCAGCAGGCCTTCCTTGATCAAAAATTGTTTGCTTGCGGCAGTGCCGTCGTCGTCATGACCGTAGCTGGCGAGCTGCTCGGGGATGTCCGGGTCGAACGTTACGTTGAGCAGGCTGGAGCCGTATTGCAGATGGCCGAAATCTTCAGCCTTGACGAAACTGGTGCCGGCGTAATTGCGCTCATCGCCGAGGATGCGGTCCAGTTCCAGCGGATGACCGATGGACTCGTGGATCTGCAACATCATCTGGTCCGGCATCAGCAGCAGGTCGCGCGGACCTTGCGGGGTGTTTGGCGCCAACAGCAATTGCAGCGCCTGATCGGCCACTTGCGGGCCGGCGCCGACCAGGCCGCAACGGCTGATCACATCGGCGCTGCCTTGTTGGCCGAAGTTTTCGCGGCCAAGGCTGCGGGTCTGGCTGTCATTGCCGTCGTAGGCGGTGACGTCGAGGCCCGGGTAGACGAATCGCTGTGCCTGGCGCAACTCGGCGCCGGCGCTGTTGAGGTAAATCTGTTCGACGTGAGTGATGCCGATGCTGACCTGCCAGTTCACCAGGCGCTCGTCCTTGGGCACCGACGCGGACTCGGCGCCGAGCAATTGGTAGCAATCGCTGAGGGACGGGAACGGTTGGTCGAGGTGCGGCGAAAAATAATCGGCGCGGTCGCTGGAAACCGCTTGTTCGCGCAGGTCGAGCAGGGCGTGGGGCTTGAGTCGGCGGGCCTGTTGTTCGGCTTTTTCCAGCGCCGTCTGCAAGCCTTGCTGCGACAGGTCGTTGGTCGCGGCATAGGCTTCGACGCCGTTGATCCGTACGGTCAACATCGCGCCTTCGTCACGGCTCAGGCTGGGAGGTTCGGCGACGTTCTTGCGTACCGAGAGGTATTGGCCGGACTCGCGCACATAACGCAGCGAAAAGAATTCAGCGCCCGTGCGCAAGGCAGCGAAGCGCTGCTTGAGCTGGGGGTGGAAATCGAACATTCGGGAACCTCCTTGGTATGGAGTGGCGGTGCAGCGGTGTTGCGAAGGGGGTGAAACGTTTGCGTGGCGCTAGATTAGGCCTGTGCGGGGGGTAGGATCAAGGGCGCAACGGTGTGGGAAAGGATTGCCGGGGTGTGTCAGCAGAGGATGTGCTGTTGGGTCGGGCCCCTTCGCGAGCAAGCCCGCTCCCACATTAGATTTAAGGTGTTCACAAAATCTGTGTTCACTGGAGATCTAATGTGGGAGCAACTGTCTTAACCCTGCCATTCGTCATCGCCATTCGGTGCCGTCGCGCAGCATGGCATTCAGCCGGATCAACAGTATCCGCATG
>NZ_JBNNWE010000105.1:0-22000 GCF_050280905.1 Pseudomonas sp. NPDC086278 | reverse complement strand
CCACTGCAACCAGCAACAGCCAGGAATACCAACGCAGGGCAAAGCGCGAGCGGCGGGCAGTTTGAAGCTTGGGCAGAGGTGGGGTGGCCATCAAGGATGCGTTCCAGAAATTCAGGCTAGGGGTAATAGCACAATTGGGCTCGGCTCAGACGCCGCAAGACCCGGAATTATCCAGAGAAGATGTGAAAAAAACGGGAAATGGCGGGAACGACCTGCGCGGCCGATCACAGCAACCAATGGGGGAGCGGGCTTGCTCGCGAAGGCGCTGTGTCAGTCGACCTCTCTATCGACTGACACGACGTCTTCGCGAGCAAGCCCGCTCCCACAGGGTTTTGCGGTGTTGGTGTTAGCGCACGCTGCTGTTGAAGCGGCTCGCGCCGACCAATTCCAGCACCAGCTCATCCCCCACATTCAGCGGACCAACGCCCACTGGCGTGCCGGTCAGGATCACATCACCGGCCTGCAGCGAGAAGCAGCCAGCCATGTACTGAATCATCGGCACAATCGGGTTGAGCATGTCTTTGCTGTTGCCATCCTGGCGCACTTCGCCGTTGATGGTCAGGCGGATGCCGATGTCGGTCAGGTCGGCAAAGGTGCTGCCCGCCACGAACGGCGCAATCACCGCCGCGCCGTCGAACGACTTGGCGATTTCCCACGGCAGACCCTTGGATTTCAGCTCGGCCTGCTTGTCACGCAGGGTCAGGTCCAGCGCCGGGGCGAAACCGGAGATCGCATCCAGCACTTCTTCACGGCTCGGTCTGGTCGACAAGGGCTTGCCGATCAACACCGCGATTTCCGCTTCGTAATGCACCGCGCCGCGCTCGGTCGGAATGGCAAAACCACCTTCCAGCGTCACCACGCAACTGCCCGGCTTGATGAACAGCAGCGGCTCGGTAGGCACCGGGTTGTCCAGTTCCTTGGCGTGTTCGGCGTAGTTGCGGCCGATGCACACCACTTTGCCCAGCGGGAAGTGGATACGCGTACCGTCGACATACTGGTGCTGATAGCTCATGGACCGACTCCTGGTTCGTAGCTTTTAAGTTTGAAAGTCAAACAGCGAAGATCTTGCCCGGGTTCATGATGCCGTTCGGGTCGAACACCGCCTTGACTGCTTTCATGTACTCGATCTCAACCGGCGAACGGCTGTAGGTCAAGTAGTCACGCTTGGTCATGCCCACGCCGTGTTCGGCGGAAATCGAGCCGTTGTACTTCTCGACGGTTTCGAACACCCACTTGTTGACGGTCGCGCACTTGGCGAAGAACTCATCCTTGCTCAGGTTTTCTGGCTTGAGGATGTTCAAGTGCAGGTTGCCGTCGCCGATGTGGCCGAACCAGACGATTTCGAAGTCCGGGTAGTGTTCGCCGACGATCGCATCGATTTCCTTCAGGAACGCCGGGACTTTCGACACGGTGACCGAGATGTCGTTTTTGTACGGCGTCCAGTGGGAGATGGTCTCGGAGATGTACTCGCGCAGCTTCCACAGGTTTTGCAGCTGGGTTTCGCTCTGGCTCATCACGCCGTCCAGCACCCAGCCCTGTTCGACACAGTGCTCGAAGGTTTCCAGCGCGTGGTTGGCCACTTCTTCAGTGGTCGCTTCGAATTCCAGCAGCGCGTAGAACGGGCAATCGGTCTCGAACGGCGCCGGTACATCGCCACGGCCCATGACCTTGGCCAGGGCCTTGTCGGAGAAGAATTCGAACGCGGTCAGGTCCAGTTTGCTCTGGAACGCGTGCAACACCGGCATGATCGAGTCGAAATCGGCGGTGCCGAGGACCATGGCGGTGAGGTTTTTCGGCGCTCGGTCCAGACGCATGGTCGCCTCGACCACAAAACCCAAGGTGCCTTCCGCGCCGATGAACAGTTGGCGCAAGTCGTAGCCGGTGGCGTTCTTGATCAGGTCGCGGTTCAGTTCCAGCACATCGCCCTTGCCGGTGACGACTTTCATGCCGGCGACCCAGTTGCGGGTCATGCCGTAGCGAATCACCTTGATCCCGCCGGCATTGGTGCCGATGTTGCCGCCAATCTGGCTGGAACCGGCGGACGCGAAGTCCACCGGGTAGTACAAGCCTTTCTCTTCAGCGACGTTCTGCAGATGCTCGGTCACCACGCCTGGCTGACAGACGGCGGTACGGTCGGTGAGGTTCACGTCGAGAATCTGGTTCATGTAGTCGAACGAGACCACCACTTCGCCATTCGCCGCCACGGCAGCGGCGGACAGCCCGGTGCGACCGCCGGACGGCACCAGCGCAACGTTGTGCTCGTTGGCCCAGCGCACGATGGCCTGGACCTGCTCGGTGGTTTTCGGGAACACGATAGCCGTCGGGGCCGGAGCGAAATGCTTGGTCCAATCCTTGCCATAAGCATTCAGGGAGTCGGCGTCGGTCAGCACCTTGCCAGGCTCAACCAGGGTCTTCAGCTCATCAATCAGGGCAGGATTGGTCATCGACAGAACTCTCGAACAATTCATGGTCATCCTGAGAACGCTTCACGTCGCAGGAATGGGTGTTTAGCGGGGTGCGTATGCTAGCATACCGACCCCGCAGGATAGTGCCCAACGGCTATTCTGCGGTAACGGCATTGTTGCCGTTCGGGTCAGCATCTGTTGACCATTTCCTGCCATTTTTCTCCGGGATACAGGTTTACGCAGATGAGCAAGACTTCTCTCGATAAGAGCAAGATCAAGTTCCTTCTTCTCGAAGGCGTCCACCAATCGGCTGTCGACGTTCTCAAGTCGGCTGGCTATACCAGCATCGAGTACCTCACCGGTTCTCTGCCGGAAGCCCAGTTGAAGGAAAAGATCGCCGATGCGCACTTCATCGGCATTCGCTCCCGCACTCAACTGACCGAAGAGATCTTCGATCACGCGAAGAAGCTCGTGGCGGTAGGGTGTTTCTGCATCGGCACCAACCAGGTTGACCTGAACGCTGCCCGCGAACGCGGTATCGCGGTGTTCAACGCGCCGTACTCCAACACCCGTTCCGTCGCGGAACTGGTGCTGGCCGAAGCGATCCTGTTGCTGCGCGGCATCCCGGAGAAGAACGCGTCCTGCCACCGTGGCGGCTGGATCAAGAGCGCGGCCAACTCGTTCGAGATCCGTGGCAAGAAGCTGGGCATCGTCGGTTACGGCTCGATCGGTACGCAATTGTCGGTCCTGGCGGAAGGCCTGGGCATGCAGGTGTACTTCTATGACACCGTGACCAAGCTGCCATTGGGCAACGCGACTCAGGTCGGCAACCTGCACGATTTGCTGGGCATGTCTGACATCGTCACCCTGCACGTTCCGGAAACCGCAGCCACCCAGTGGATGATCGGCGAGAAAGAAATCCGCGCCATCAAGAAGGGCGGCATCCTGATCAACGCCGCTCGCGGCACTGTGGTTGAACTGCAGGCCCTGGCGGACGCGATCAAGGACAAGCACCTGATCGGCGCGGCCATCGACGTGTTCCCGGTGGAGCCGCGCTCCAACGACGAAGAGTTCGAAAGCCCGCTGCGTGGCCTGGACAACGTGATCCTGACCCCGCACATCGGTGGCTCCACTGCCGAGGCGCAAGCCAACATCGGCCTGGAAGTAGCGGAAAAGCTGGTCAAGTACAGCGACAACGGTACGTCGGTATCGTCGGTCAACTTCCCGGAAGTGGCCCTGCCGGCTCACCCTGGCAAGCACCGTCTGCTGCACATCCACGAGAACATTCCGGGTGTGATGAGCGAGATCAACAAGGTCTTCGCCGAAAACGGTATCAACATCTCCGGTCAGTTCCTGCAGACCAACGAGAAAGTCGGTTACGTGGTGATCGACGTCGATGCCGATTATTCGGAAATCGCCCAGGAGAAGCTGCAACACATCAATGGCACCATTCGTTGCCGCGTGTTGTTCTGATCGCTGTTTGAGCGACAAAAAAAGGGAGCTCCTCGGAGCTCCCTTTTTCATGCCTGCGCGAAAATCATTTCACCGTCACGGTGATCTTTTCCGAAACGATTGGCGGATCGAAAGCCATGTGGCTCTTGTCGCCCAGTTCCAGTTGCAAGGTGTGCTGGCCTGGCGTCAGCGTCAGCTCGGTTTCAGTCTGAGCCTTGCCAAAATGGATGTGGTTGGCATCGGCCGGAATCACCGCACCCGCCGGGATTGTGTCCTTGGCGTCGACCAGCAAGTGGTGGTGGCCGGTGTTGGCGGTGACATCACCCGCTGGCGCCAGAGCGATACCTTTGACTTCAAACTTGACCTTGAATGTCTTGTCCACAACCGCACCGCTGCTCGGTTCGACGATGCTGACTGAAGCACCCGCTGGCGCCGGTGTCGCAGCGCTGGCCATCATCGAGGCACCCAACAGAAGCCCTGCCAAGGCAGCACGTGACATGAATGTTTTCATTCTCTTCTCCAGTTTTTCCGTAAAATCCGCACGGCCGTGACAACTTCACGGCCATTCGTTGTCGAAGGACCTCGACAACCATAGCAAAGCGAGCCTGAACCAGAGCATCGCAATAAATGTATTCAAAGGAGTGACCATGCGCTTTTTGCCTGGCCTGATCTGCCTGCTACCTCTTCTGAGCCCTTTGGCTCATGCCGAACTGATTGACGACGTGAACGACCGTGGTGAATTGCGCATTGCCCTTGAGGCTAATACACCGCCCTTCAATTTCAAGGACGACGGCAAACTCACGGGTTTCGAAGTCGAACTGGGTCAGTTGCTGGCCAATGAACTGGATGTACGCGCCGATTTCGTCGTGACCGATTCGAGCGATCTGTTGCCCGGCGTCGAGACCGGCAAGTACGACATTGCGATCAACCACATAGCAGTGACCCCGGATCTCAAGGATCGTTTCGACTTCACCCAGCCTTACAGCTACGCCGATGCGCAATTGATCGGGCAAAAAGAAGCGCCACCGCGCTCGATGCTGCTGGTGCAGTCGCTGATCGAAGAGAAGCCGAAGGCTGCACCGGCGCTGAGCCTGGTGATTCCGTATCAGAAGGGCAACCCGGCGTTTCACGCCAGCCTGGAGAACGCGTTGCAGCGGATCAAGGCCGATGGGCGGCTGGAGGCGTTGTCGCAGAAGTGGCTGGGGGCGGATACGAGCGTGGCGCCCAAGCCCTGATCCATCGGCAATAGATCAGTTGTTGGAGCTTCACTGTGGGAGCGGGCTTGCTCGCGAAGGCGGCGGGTCAGTCGACATCTCTATCAACTGACCTACCGCCTTCGCGAGCAAGCCCGCTCCCACCAAGCTCACTCCCACAGGGTTTTGTGGTGGATGTCAGTTCAGGGTTGCCAATGCGGCTGCCGCTTGCGCCAACTCCAGCTCGCTGAAGACTTGCACGCCATGCCGCTTGAGTAGCGCGGCAGTGACGCCTTCGCCGCTGACCTTCACCCCACTGAAAGTCCCGTCATAGGTCAACAGATTCCCGCACGACGGGCTGTTGGCCTTGAGCACGGCAATCCGGATGCCGTGCTGTTGCACCAGCGCCAACGCCTGATACGCCCCCGACAGAAACTGTGCGCTGACATCCTCGCCTTCGGTGGTGATCACCGACGCAAAACCATCCAGTACTTCACCGCCCTGCCCGCCCGGAATCTCCGCCGCCGCCCTTGGTGTCGGCAATCCACCGGCGACTTCGGGGCACAACGGCACCACCCGACCTTCGTCGAGCCATTGGTCCAACTCATCAAACGGCCCGCTCGCCCCGCCGTCGTAACGCACGCGATGGCCCAGCAGACAGCGGCTTACCAGAATCTTTTGCATGCTCAGAACGGCTCGTTACCGCGACGCCGGAACCAGCCAGTCAACGACAGGCGCTCACGGGTCGCGGGCAGGACTTCGTGGGGGACCTCGCCGGACAGAAATACCACAAGGCATCCGCCGGTGGGCACCACGTCATGTTCGACGTTTT
This sequence comes from Pseudomonas sp. NPDC086278, assembly GCF_050280905.1. Lineage (NCBI taxonomy): Bacteria > Pseudomonadati > Pseudomonadota > Gammaproteobacteria > Pseudomonadales > Pseudomonadaceae > Pseudomonas > Pseudomonas sp. NPDC086278. The sequence goes on along the minus strand of NZ_JBNNWE010000105.1, from coordinate 16,118 downwards.
CATCGAGGTACATGCGCAACTGGCCGCCGTGTTCGGGCAGCCAGGCGTCATTGAGGTAGATCACCGCCGAGACCATGCGCCGGTCGTCGTCGCGGAAGCGGTCGACGTGTTTCAAATAGAACGCGCCGGGCGGGTACAGGGCGAAATGGCTTTCGTAGTCTTCCAGGCCCAGGAACAACCCGCGATTCATCGCCTCGCGCAGGCTGTCCATCAATCCCAGGTAGCTGTCGCACGCCTCGGCCTGACCGGGTTCGAGCCACTGGATATGGTCGCCGCGAATGCCTTCGCGGATCTCCGACGTCGGGCCACGGCCCACGGCGGCCGGCGCCAGTTCACCGTCGGCCGCACGTTTACGGCACTCAGCCGCCAGTGCTCGGGTCAGAGCCAGAGGCAGGAAAATATTCTGCTGCGACCAGCCGCGTGCAGCCAGGTCGTCGACGATACGTAACAGCAGCGGGTGATCAGAGGGTATTTGCATGGCGCGCATAGTATTCCTGCGCCAGAAAATCCGACAGAGCCGCGCGGCGGCTTGATACGAATTCTCGACAAGACCGTATGCCGCACGGAGAATAGTCGCCTGCTGACAGGAGTCCCTATGCGCCGTTTGCTTTTCCCACTGTTGATGCTCTGTGCTTGGCCCGCGTGGGCAGACAGCTACGACCAGTTGTACAAGGTCGCCGGCTGGCCAGATCAGCGCGCGCATTTTAACGACGCCCTCTCCGCCGCCCAGCAGCGCTACCAGAACAGCCTGCCGCCGGCGGTGTTCCAGGCGTTGGTGAGCAACAGCAACCAGCGCTTCGCGCCGCAGTCCGTGGACCAGCGTGCCGAAGCGCAACTGCGCAAGACCCTCGCCGATCCGAAACCTGCGCTGACTTTCTTTCAATCGCCGCTGGGCAAGAAAATCGTCGCCGCCGAACTGCTGGCGACCCGTCGCGACCAACTGGCGAAAAACGCCAAGGGCTTGCCGAAGATTCAGGCCAGCGACTCGCGTCAGTTGATCATCGGCCACTTGGCCCAGGCCCTGCCCGCGCGTGAGGCCGGCGCGGAAGTCAGCCTGGCGATTGCCGGCGTGGCGGCCGACAGTTTGAGTTCGATGATTCCGGGGTTGCTCGGCGGCGGTCAGGCCCAAGGCATGTTGAACGGTCAGCGCCAGCGTTTGATGGATCAGATCGGCACCGATCTGAACAACACGCTGCTGTATGTCTATCGCGACCTGTCGGATGACGAGCTGGAAGAATTCGCCACGTTTGCCGAGTCCACCGAGGGCAAGGCGTATTACGACGCGGCGCTGGCGGCGATTCGGGCGGGGTTGGCGGTGGGGCAGACAAACCCTCAGTAATGTTCGGCGCCTGAGAGATAGCTTTTGCGAGCAAGCCCGCTCCCACAGTGGCAGACAACTCCGTCCCCTGTGGGAGCGGGCTTGCTCGCGAAGAGGCCCTGACAGGCGCTAAAGATTCCGCCCCTTGATCCGCTTCGTCAAAAACCCGAAATACTCCTCGCGCAACGCCAGCGTCTCATTCGCCAGATGATGCCGCGCCTCAGGCAGCATCAGCACCTGCGGCCGATCAAACTTGGCCTTCAGCACCTCGAGGTTATGCTCCCAATCCACGGTCATGTCCGCCTGCCCCTGGACAATCAGCGGCCTACGCGGACTCTTCGGTGCGGCCTCGATGCGCTTGATCCACCGCGCCAGCGCCCCGACCCAAGCGGTCGGCAAGCGCAGCGGCTGCAACGGATCGGCTTGCAGGAACGGCAGGAAATCCGGGTCGTTGGAATTCTCGCTGAAACGCCGGGCGATGGCTTTGACGAACGGTTTAAGCAGGTAATAGCTGAGCTGCGACCAGCCCCAGGCACGCGGCCGCACCAGCGGTGACAGCAAGATCACCTGACCTTGCGCCGGACTGCTCGCCCCTTGATTCAACACATGATCAATCACAATCGCGCCGCCAGTGCTTTGCCCGCACAGGTGCCACGGCTGCGGCAGATCGAGGGACAGCGCTTCACCGAACAACCCTTGCAACGTGTGCTGATACTCGGCGAAATCCTTGATGCTCGCGCGCTCGCCACTGGACAGCCCATGGCCCGGCAAGTCGCAGGCGATCACCGCAAAGCCTTGATCCAGCGCCCACTCGATCACATGTCGATAGAGCCCGGTGTGATCGTAGAAGCCGTGAAACAGGAACAGCGTCGCCTTCGCCCGTTCCGGCCACCAGAATTGGCTGACCAACTCGTAGCCATCGACCTCGAAACGCCCCAGCCCCCTTTTCAAGGTCCGCCCCGGAAAATCCAGCCCGTAGAAGTGCTGATACGCCATGGCCTCGATCGACAGCGCTTGCCCTTCGGCCAATGGCCGCAGGCTGGCTCGCAGGTGATCGGGGTCGAAAGTGGCAGGCATGCAGGATTCCAGAGCGCTAAACAGACTTTATGGGCCTGCGATATTCATCTGTCGCGGCAAGCATGGCAAGCTAGCCGACCTTCGAGGATTGAAAGCCATGCGTCCGGCCTACCGCACCACACTGCTTGCCAGCCTGCTCGCCCTCGTGTGCGCCGGCGTGTTGTGGGCCGCGTATGACTGGTTTCAAGGGCGCTACTTGCGCGCGTTCAGCGAACACACGGCGGTGTTTTCCGGCGACCCGCTGCGCCTGCCCGATGAACTCGCCGGCCCCGGCGCCATCCGCCTGGTGCATTTCTGGGACCCGGCCTGCCCCTGCAACGTCGGCAATCAACAACACCTCACCGAACTGGTCGAGCGTTATGGACCGCAAGGCGTCGAGTTTTATGCGGTACAAAGACCCGGCAGTCACGGCCAGCTGCCGAACACGCTGAGCCAGATGAAAACCATCGCGGTGCTGCCCGGCTCCGAACAGATCCCCGCCAGCCCCGCAGTCGGTATTTGGGACCGCAGCGGCAAACTCGCCTATTTCGGCCCCTACAGCGAAGGCCTGACCTGCAATTCGAGCAACAGCTTTATCGAACCGATCCTGCAAGCGCTGAACGAAAGCCGCACGGTGAGCGCAACGCACACGCTGGCGGTGGGTTGCTACTGCCCGTGGCCGGTGGAAACCAAGTAAGGCATTCCTGACTTTTCCAGGACCGCGATGCCCGGCACAGGAGGACTGTGCTACATGTTTGCAGCCCACACGGGCGGCAATCCCCAAGCACAAGGAGTCACCATGAAGCGCGTCCTGACCGTACTGGTATTGCTGATCGTCACGCTCGTCATCGCGGTCGGCGGTTACGTGTACCTCAAGCAGCCGACGCGCCAGGGCCAGGTCGAGTTGCAGCGCCTTCAGAGTTCGGTGACCGTGCGCTATGACGAGCGCGGCGTGCCGCACATCCGCGCCGAAAACGAAACCGACCTCTATCGCACCCTCGGCTATGTGCAGGCCCAGGACCGTTTGTTCCAGATGGAAGCCATGCGCCGCCTGGCCCGGGGCGAACTGGCCGAGGTGCTCGGGCCGAAACTGATCGACACCGACAAACTGTTCCGCAGCTTGCGCATCCGCGAACGCGCCGCCAGTTATGTGGCCGCGCTGGATCGCCAGTCACCGGCTTGGAAGGCGCTGGAAGCCTATCTGGACGGCATCAATCAATATCAGGACACGCACGCAGCGCCGGTCGAGTTCGACGTGCTGGGCATTCCCAAGCGCCCGTTCACCGCCGAAGACAGCATCAGCGTCGCCGGCTACATGGCGTACAGCTTTGCCGCCGCGTTTCGCACCGAGCCGTTGCTGACTTACGTGCGCGACCAGTTGGGCGCCGAGTACCTGAATATCTTCGACCTCGACTGGCAGCCCAAAGGCGTGCTGGCCAAGACCCGTTCCACGGCCGGGCCAAGCCTCGCCGCCGGGGACTGGAAAGACCTGAACGCCCTCGCCCGCCTGAGCGAGCATTCCCTGGCCGACAACGGTCTGCCGCAATTCGAAGGCAGCAACGCCTGGGTCATTTCCGGCAACCGCAGCAAAAACGGCAAACCGCTGCTGGCCGGCGACCCGCACATTCGCTTCTCGGTGCCATCGGTGTGGTACGAAGCGCAACTGTCGGCGCCGGGCTTTGAGCTGTACGGCCATCATCAGGCACTCGTACCGTTTGCCTTTCTCGGCCACAACCTGGACTTCGGCTGGAGCCTGACGATGTTCCAAAACGACGACCTCGACCTGATCGCCGAGAAGGTCAACCCGGACAACCCGAACCAGGTCTGGTATCGCGGCAAATGGGTCGACATGGTCACCACCGAGCAGCAGATCGCGGTGAAAGGCCAGGCGCCGGTCACACTGACGCTGCGCCAGTCGCCCCACGGCCCGATCGTCAACGATGTGCTGGGCACTGCCGCCGGCAAGACGCCCATCGCCATGTGGTGGGCGTTCCTGGAAACGCCGAACCCGATCCTCGACGGTTTTTATCAGCTCAACCGCGCCGACACGCTGGCCAAGGCACGCGCAGCGGCGGCCAAGGTTCAGGCGCCGGGGTTGAACATTGTCTACGCCAACGCCAAGGGCGATATCGGCTGGTGGGCCTCGGCGCTGCTGCCAAAACGCGCGGCCGGTGTGAAGCCCGGGTTCATCCTCGACGGCAGCACCAACCAAGCGGACAAGGATGGTTTCTACCCGTTCAGCGCCAACCCCCAGGAAGAAAACCCGGCGCGCGGCTACATCGTCTCGGCCAACTTCCAGCCGCTGTCACCGACCGGGATGGAGATTCCCGGCTACTACAACCTCGCGGATCGCGGGCAGCAGCTCAATCGCCAGCTCAGCGACAAGAGCGTGAAGTGGGACAACGAGGCCAACCAAAAACTGCAACTGGGCACCACCACCGCTTATGGCCCACGCCTGCTGGCGCCGTTGTTGCCAGTGTTGCGTGAAGTGGTGAGCGATCCGGCGGAGCTGAAACTGGTCGAGCAACTGGCGCAGTGGGGCGGCGATTACCCGCTGGATTCCACCAGCGCCACGCTGTTCAACCAGTTCCTGTTCAACCTGGCTGACGCGACGATGCACGACGAGTTGGGCGATGATTTCTTCGACACGTTGCTCTCGACACGGGTGATCGATGCCGCGCTGCCACGACTGGCGGCGACACCCGATTCGCCGTGGTGGGACAACCGCAACACGCTCGGCAAGGAAACCCGCGCCGACACGGTCAAGGTGGCGTGGCAGGCGAGCCTCGCGCACCTCAAAACCACCCTTGGCGCTGACCCCACGCAATGGCAGTGGGGCAAGTCACACACCCTGACTCACGGGCATCCGCTGGGCGTGCAGAAACCGCTGGACCGGATCTTCAACGTCGGCCCGTTCGCGGCGCCCGGCAGCCATGAAGTGCCCAACAATCTTTCGGCCAAGATCGGCCCGGCGCCGTGGCCGGTGACGTACGGGCCGTCGACCCGGCGCCTGGTGGACTTCGCCGACCCGGCCCACAGCCTGACCATCAACCCCGTCGGCCAGAGCGGCGTGCCGTTCGACGCGCACTATGACGACCAGGCTGAGTCGTATATCGACGGGATTTACTATCAGGCGCACTTCAATGACGAAGAGGTCACGGCCAATACGCGCGGGACGTTGAAGTTTTTGCCGGCGCGGGCGACCCCTTAGATTTTTGTTGGCCGAGCCGACGCCTTCGTCGGAACGCCGCCCGGAGCAAGTCCGCTCCCACACTGGATCGGTGTACACACATCAAATGTGGGAGCGGGCTTGCTCGCGAAGAGGCCCGCAAAAACACCCAAAATGCATCGCTCAAACCATCGCCGCAAAGTTCAGCCTGAACTGCTGCGGCGTCACGCCCAACCGCCGGTTGAACACACTGCGCATGTGCTGGGCATCGCGAAAACCGCACTGATAGGCCACGGTTTTCAGCGGCGCGTGGGTGCTTTCGAGCAGCACGCGCGCGGCATCCACCCGCGCCCGCTCGACGAATTCCGCCGGGGTGATTTTTGCTTCCTTGGCGAACACCCGCGAGAAATTGCGCGCGCTCATGTTGGCGGCGTTGGCCAGGTCAGCGATGGTCAGGTCACCGGTGAGGTTGGCGAGCACGTAAAGCTGCACCAGCGCCACGGCCGAGGTCGGTTCGGCGTGGGGCGTGAGAAACGGGCTGAACTGCGACTGCCCGCCCGAGCGCTGGGTGAACACCACCAGCCGCTTGGCCACGCTCAACGCGACTTCCGGCCCGTGATCCCGGGCCAGCAAGTACAACGACAAATCAATCCCCGCCGTGACCCCGGCCGAGGTGTACAGCGCACCGTCCTGCACGTACAGGCGATCAGCCTCAACCTGCGTCGAGGGGCATAAAGCGGCCAGTGCTGTCGCATCGTTCCAATGGGTGGTAACGGTTCGCCCTTCAAGCAAACCGGCCCTGGCAAGCATGAACGCGCCATTGCAGATCGAGCCAAAACGCTGCGCCCGCCCGCAGGCATCCAGCAGCCAGCGATCAAATGCCGCGCCGAAATCCAGAAACGGCAATTGCGGCCCGCCGGCCACCAGCAGCAAGTCATAGGCTTGCAGCGCTTCGCTGAAATGCCGATGGGCGTTGAGCTGCAAACCGTTGGAACACGGCATCGTCCCGCGCTCGACGCCGATCACCTCCAGCCGGTAGTGGTCTGCGGGCGCCAGGAATCGATTGGCCTCGGCAAACACGTCCATGGGCCCGGTGACGTCGAGCGACTGGACGCCGGAGAAGACCACGATGGCGACGGTTTTACTCATGATAAAAAAGCCTCTATGAATCACGCGTACCTGTGGCGAATCCCATTCCCTGTGGTGAGGGGGCTTGGCGAAACGTCGCACCGCCCCGTTGGGCTGCACAGCGGCCCCAAAACCTTGGGAGCGCTACGCACTCCAACGGGGGCAAGCCCCCTCGCCACAAGGGCTCATTGACTGCGACCAACCCTAGCGAAACACTGCCCAACAAGCGAGGTTGGCGCGATATGCAGGTTCATTGGCAAGGATCGCAGCCATGCGTCGATTGTTCGCTTTTCGGCAGGGGCACAGACTTTACCCATCAGCGCCGCCACGGCGTTCCCGATGAGGAAAGCACCATGAGCAGCATCATTGCCGGCATCAAAATCCCCGACAGCGCGTTGGCCAGGGCCACCACCGAATACATCCGCGACGTTGAATCCGATCTGCTGTACCACCACTCGCGCCGAGTGTTTCTGTTCGGGGCCTTGAGCGGCGAACGCAAGCAACTGGCGTACAACCCGGAGCTGTTATATGTCGGCGCGATGTTCCATGACCTGGGTCTGGTGGACGGTCAGCGCAGCGATGACGACCGTTTTGAAGTCGACAGTGCCAATGCCGCCAAAGCGTTTCTCAAGCCTTATGGGCTGAGCGACGACGACATCGAACAAGTGTGGTTGTCGATTGCCCTGCACACCACGCCGGGCGTACCGCAACACCTGCGCCCGAATGTGGCACTGGTGACCGCTGGCGTCGAGATGGACGTGCTGGGTATCGATTACGCGGCGTTCCCCACCGAGCAGCGCGAAGCGGTGGTACACGCCCACCCTCGCGGTGAAGGGTTCAAGGAATGCATCCTGTGTGCGTTCGCCAACGGCTTCAAACACAAGCCCGACACCACGTTTGGCACGGTGAATGCCGATGTGCTGGTGGACAGCGAGCCGGGGTTCAAGCCGATGAACTTCGTCGAGATCATCCGCAAATCCCCTTGGGTGTCCTGAAACAACTGTGGGAGCGGGCTTGCTCGCGAAAGCGCTGTGTCAGTCGAGATCTACATCGACTGATACGGCCCCTTCGCGAGCAAGCCCGCTCCCACATGGGATTTGGGTTGGCCACATTTTTGTGGTCAACCCGGCACTGCATTCAGGCCACTTCCGGCGCCGGTGCGCGACGCACGTCCGGTTGCTTCCACGAATCGGCAGCGCCTTCTTCGATGGCTTGCTGAATCGCGCGTTTGCGGCTTTCTTCGGCGCGGCGGCTGAAGAACCAGACCAGGAAGGTCACGATCGACACCGCCAGCAGAATCAGGCTGGCCACGGCGTTGATCTCCGGCTTCACGCCCAGACGCACCGCCGAGAACACTTCCATCGGCAGGGTCGTCGAACCCGGGCCCGACACGAAGCTCGCCAACACCAGGTCATCCAGCGACAGCGCGAACGACATCATGCCGCCCGCCGCCAGCGACGGCGCGATCATCGGGATGGTGATCAGGAAGAACACCTTCCACGGCCGCGCACCGAGGTCCATCGCCGCTTCTTCAATCGACAGGTCCAGCTCACGCAAGCGCGCCGACACCACCACCGCCACATACGCCGCACAGAACGTGGTGTGGGCGATCCAGATGGTGATGATGCCGCGTTCCTGTGGCCAGCTGATCATCTGCGCCATCGCCACGAACAGCAGCAACAGCGACAGACCGGTGATCACTTCGGGCATGACCAGCGGCGCGGTGACCAGGCCACCGAACAACGTGCGGCCCTTGAAGTGGGTGATGCGCGTCAGCACGAACGCCGCCAGTGTCCCCAGCGCTACCGCGGCAATCGCGGTGTAGCAGGCGATTTCCAGCGAGCGCACTACCGAGCCCATCAGTTGGGTGTTGTCGAGCAGGCCGACGTACCACTTGATCGACCAGCCGCCCCACACCGTCACCAGTTTCGAGGCGTTAAACGAGTAGATCACCAGGATCAGCATCGGTGCGTAGATGAACAGCAGGCCGAATACCAACATGAAGCTTGAGAAATTGAAGCGCTTCATTCTTTGCCCTCCATTTCTTTGGCCTGACTGCGGTTGAACAGGATGATCGGCACAATCAGGATCGCCAGCATCACCACCGCCAGGGCAGACGCCACCGGCCAGTCACGGTTGTTGAAGAACTCTTGCCACAGCACTTTACCGATCATCAGCGTTTCCGGACCGCCGAGCAGTTCCGGGATCACGAACTCGCCCACCACCGGAATGAACACCAGCATGCAGCCGGCGACGATGCCGTTTTTCGACAGCGGAATGGTGATCTTCCAGAAGCTGTTGAACGTGCTCGAACCCAAGTCCGATGCGGCTTCCAGCAGGCTGTGATCGTGCTTCACCAGGTTGGCGTACAGCGGCAGGATCATGAACGGCAGGTACGAATAGACGACGCCGATGTAGACCGCGAGGTTGGTGTTGAGGATCTGCAGCGGTTCGTTGATCCAGCCCATGCTCATCAGGAAACCGTTGAGCAGGCCGTTGTTGCTGAGAATGCCCATCCACGCATAAACGCGGATCAGGATCGCCGTCCAGGTCGGCATCATGATCAGCAGCACCAACACCGTTTGCAGCTCTTTGCGGGCGCTGGCGATGGCGTAGGCCATCGGGTAGCCGATCAGCAGGCAGAGGACGGTGCTGATCAGCGCCATCTTCAGCGAGCCGAGGTAGGCGGCGATGTACAACTCGTCGTCGCCGAGCATCGCGTAGTTGCCCAGATTCAACAGCAACTGGAGCTTTTGGTCGATGAAGCTGTAGATCTCGGTGTATGGCGGGATGGCCACGTCGGCTTCGGCGAAGCTGATCTTCAGGACGATGAAGAACGGCAGCATGAAGAACATGAACAGCCAGATGAACGGAACCCCGATGACCAGCTGACGGCCACCGGGAATTATTCGATTGAGGCGGCGTTTGAATTTGCGCATGTTCATGAGCGAAGTACCACGCCGCTGTCGTCTTCCCAGTACACGTAGACCTGATCGCCCCAGGTTGGGCGCTGGCCACGGCGTTCGGCGTTGGCCACGAACGACTGCACCAGTTTGCCGCTCGGCAGTTCGACGTAGAACACCGAGTGCCCGCCGAGGTAGGCGATGTCGTGGACCTTGCCGCTGGACCAGTTGTATTCACACGTCGGCATGTCGGCGGTGACCAGCAGTTTCTCCGGACGGATCGCGTAGGTGACGGACTTGTCCTGCACCGAAGTGCTGATGCCGTGGCCAACGTAAATCTTCCGGTCCAGGTCCTTGCAGGTGATGATCGCGTGGCCTTCGGCGTCGTCGATCACTTCACCTTCGAAGATGTTGACGTTGCCGATGAACTCGCAGACCAGACGGCTGGTCGGGGTTTCGTAGATGTCGATCGGGCTGCCGATCTGGGCGATCCAGCCCAGGTGCATGATCGCGATGCGCTCGGCCATGGTCATGGCCTCTTCCTGGTCGTGGGTCACCATGACGCAGGTTACGCCGACGCGCTCGATGATCTCGACCAGCTCCAGCTGCATTTGCGAACGCAGTTTTTTATCCAGCGCGCCCATCGGTTCGTCGAGCAGCAACAGCTTCGGCCGCTTGGCCAGGGAACGTGCCAGTGCCACACGCTGACGCTGACCGCCGGACAATTGATGCGGCTTGCGCTTGGCGTATTGACTCATCTGCACCAGCTTGAGCATTTCCGCCACGCGGGCATCCACCTCGGCTGCCGGGATCTTGTCCTGCTTGAGGCCGAAGGCGATGTTCTGCGCCACGGTCATGTGCGGGAACAAGGCGTACGACTGAAACATCATGTTGATCGGTCGCTCGTACGGCGGCATGTCGGTGATGTCGACGCCGTCGAGGAAAATGCGCCCCTCCGTGGGCCGTTCGAAACCTGCGAGCATGCGCAGCAAAGTGGACTTGCCCGATCCCGAGCCGCCGAGCAGGGCGAAAATCTCGCCTTTCTTGATTTCCAGGGACACATCGTCCACGGCAATCGTCTCGTCGAACTTCTTCGTGACCCGGTCGATTTTGACCAGCACCTGTTTAGGTGACTGGTCGCCCTCGAGGGCTTTCTTATAGGCGCCGGAGGCAACTGCCATTTACGAAACTCCCAGAAAAAAAGAGTGCAGTTCGCTCGAGGTGAGCCAACCTTGGATAGTTTGAGCCTTGAAGCTATTTACCCGTCTTGACCTTGGTCCAGCTGCGGGTCATCAAACGTTGAATGTTCGGTGGTAACTCGATCGACACGTAGGTCTTGTCGAGGACGGCTTGCGGGGGATAAACCGATTCGTCGGTGCGTATGGACTGTTCCATCAGTTTGTCCGACGCCGGGTTAGGGTTGGCGTAGCCGACGTAATCACTGACCTGCGCGATAACTTCAGGTTTCAGCAGATAGTTGATGAAGGCGTGGGCTTCCTTGACGTTGGCCGCGTCTTTTGGAATCGCCAGCATGTCGAACCACAGCGCGCCGCCCTCTTTGGGAATCGAGTAGGCGATGTTCACGCCTTTCTTGGCCTCTTCGGCGCGGTGCTTGGCCTGGAACATGTCGCCGGAGAAACCGATGGCGATGCAGATGTCGCCGTTGGCCAGGTCCGCGATGTATTTCGAGGAGTGGAAATAGGTGACGTACGGACGCACCGCGAGCAACTTGGCCGTGGCCTTTTCGTAATCCTTGGGGTCTGTGCTGTTGGCGTTGAGGCCCATGTAGTTGAGGACCGTCGGCATCATTTCATCGGCGGAATCGAGGAACGCCACGCCGCAACTGTGCAGTTTCTTGATGTTCTCAGGCTCGAACAGCACGCTCCACGAGTCGATCTTGTCGACGCCCAGAACAGCCTTGATCTTGTCGACGTTGTACCCGATGCCATTGGTGCCCCACAGATACGGCACGGCATACAGGTTGCCCGGATCGTTTTGCTCCAGACGCTTGAGCAGCACCGGGTCGAGGTTGCCGTAGTTCGTCAGCAGCGACTTGTCGAGCTTCTGGAAGGCACCCGCCTTGATCTGCTTGCCCAGGAAGTGGTTGGACGGCACGACCACGTCGTAACCGGTGCGCCCGGCCAGCAACTTGCCTTCCAGGGTTTCGTTGGAGTCGAAGACGTCATACACGGGTTTGATGCCGGTCGCTTTCTGGAAGTCGGCCAGCGTGGTCTCACCGATGTAATCGGACCAGTTATAAATATGCACCGTACCGGCGGCCTGGACGGTGAGCGCGAGCGTCAGCCCGGCGCCGGCCAGCAATGCATTGCGCAACAAAGAAAAAATAGGCAAGTGGAGGTCCTCTAAAATTAGTTGGGCCCAAGTTGCCCCGCGTTACATGACAGACAGAGCTGCCCAGCAACAAAACCGGCGCGCAACTTACCCTCGATAAACCATTCCAGCAAAACTTTTATGCCACGACCCTTGCAGAAGCGAGCTTGCTCGCGATGGTCGTCAACGATAACGCGGTGTGGCTGACACCCCGCGTCGTTACGTTTTTGTTCGCGAGCAAGCTCGCTCCCGCAAGGTTTACGGTTTATTTACCGGATTTGATCTTGGTCCAGCTGCGAGTCAGCAGCCGCTGGGTCGCGGCCGGCAAATCGGCAATCGCGTACAGCTTGGCCATCACATTTGCCGGTGGGTAGATGCCCGGGTCGCTGGTGATGTCTTTATCCACCAGTGGCGTGGCGGCGGCGTTACCGTTCGGGAAGCGCACGGCGTCGGTGATTGACGCCATGACTTGCGGCTGTAGCAGGTAGTTCATGAACTTGTAGGCGCCTTCAACGTTTTCGGCATCTTTAGGGATGGCGACCATATCGTAGAAGCTGCCAGCACCTTCTTTCGGAATGTTGTAGCTGACCTTGACCTTGTCACCGGCTTCAGCGGCGCGGGACTTGGCCTGGTAGATGTCACCCGAGTAACCGACGGCCACGCAGATGTTGCCGTTGGCCAGGTCGGAGATGTACTTGGACGAGTGGAAGTAGGCGATGGAAGGACGGACTTTCAACAGCAGGGCTTCTGCCTTGTCGATGTCTTCTTTCTTCTGGCTGTCGGTTGGCAGGCCCAGGTAGTGCAACGCCGCCGGAATCATCTCGGTTGGCGAATCGAGCAGGCTGATACCGCAGGACTTCAGCTTCGCGGCATTTTCAGGCTTGAAGATCAGGTCCCAGGAATCGGTCGGTGCATCGGCGCCCAGTGCAGCCTTGACCTTCTCGGCGTTGAAGCCGATACCGATCGAACCCCACATGTAAGGGAAGGCGTGTTCGTTGCCCGGGTCGCTCACCGATACCGCTTTGAGCAGGTCAGGGTTGAGGTTTTTCCAGTTAGGCAGCTTGGACTTGTCCAGCGTCTGGTAAACGCCGGCCTTGATCTGCTTGGCCAGGAAGTTGTTCGACGGCACGACGATGTCGTAGCCGGACTTGCCTGCCAGCAACTTGGCCTCAAGGGTTTCGTTGCTGTCGAAAACGTCGTACACCACCTTGATCCCCGACTCTTTCTCGAAGTTCGCGATGGTGTCCGGAGCGATGTAGTCGGACCAGTTATAGACGTGCAACACCTTGTCGTCCGCCTGCACTGCACCCGCCATTGCGCCCAGCAGGGACATGGCGAGGAGGGTCTTGCCAGCTATCTTCATACCTAATGCCTTCATGGGTAATGCTCCAATTTTTCTTTTTAACCACGTGCTCAGCGGCCGTTTTACTGGGCATCCGAACAACCGGTAGTCTGGCAAGTTCCAAGGCAGCCTTTCAAGGAAAGACCCATCCTTTATTTGCACTGGGCGAAGTGCAGGTTTCGCACCCCGCCCAGAGCCTAGCACTTAGGATTGCAACGCACTCAGGGTCAGGTCCAGGCACTTGCGCGCCTTGGTCACCAGCTCGTCGATTTCCGCCTTGGTAATCACCAGTGGCGGCGCAATGATCATGGTGTCACCCACGGCACGCATGATCAGGCCGTTATCGAAGCAGAAGGTGCGGCAAATCATGCCGACGCCCTTGCCTTCGTAACGTTTGCGAGTGGCCTTGTCCTGAACCAGTTCAATAGCCCCCAACAGGCCGACCCCGCGCACTTCCCCCACCAGCGGGTGATCGTTCAGTTCCCGCAGACGCTTTTGCAAATAGGGTGCCGTTTCGGCATGAACGCGCTCGATAATTTTTTCTTCGCGCAGGATACGGATGTTCTCCAGCGCCACCGCAGCGGCCACCGGGTGCCCCGAATAGGTGAAACCGTGGTTGAAATCGCCGCCCTCATTGAGCACCGCGACCACTTCGTCGCGCACGATCAGGCCGCCCATCGGGATGTAACCGGAGGTCAGGCCTTTGGCGATGGTCATCATGTCGGGTTTGAGGTCGTAATAATCAGTACCGAACCACTCGCCGGTACGGCCGAAACCACAGATCACTTCGTCGGCCACGAACAGAATGTCGTATTTGGCGAGGATTTCCTTGATGCGCGGCCAGTAGGTCTCTGGCGGAATGATCACGCCGCCGGCGCCCTGAATCGGCTCGGCAATAAAGGCGCCGACGTTGTCGACGCCGACTTCCAGAATCTTTTCTTCCAGCTGGTTGGCCGCCCAGACACCGAACTCTTCCGGGGTCATGTCGCCGCCTTCAGCGAACCAGTACGGCTGGGCAATGTGGACGATGCCCGGAATCGGCAAGTCGCCTTGTTCGTGCATGTACGTCATGCCACCCAGGCTCGCGCCGGCCACGGTGGAACCGTGGTAACCGTTCTTGCGGCTGATGATGACTTTCTTCTTTGGCTGGCCTTTGATCGCCCAATAGTGGCGGACCATACGCAGCATGGTGTCGTTGCCTTCGGAGCCGGAACCGGTGAAGAACACGTGGTTCATGCCTTCTGGCGCGATGTCGGCGATGGCTTTGGCCAGCTCCAGCACCGGCGGGTGAGCCGTCTGGAAGAACAGGTTGTAATAAGGCAGCTCACGCATTTGTTTGCTGGCGGCATCGGCCAGCTCATCGCGGCCGTAGCCGATCGCTACACACCACAGGCCGGCCATGCCGTCGAGGATCTTGTTGCCTTCGCTGTCCCAGAGATAAACGCCCTTGGCGCTGGTGATGATGCGCGGGCCTTTTTCTTTCAATTGCTTGAAGTCACTGAACGGGGCCAAGTGGTGGTCGTTGCTCAGGGCCTGCCATTCACGGGTTTGCGGGTTGTTGCTGGTCATGCGAATTCTCCTTGTTGTGGGTTGGAGCGCCGCCAGAAGCAGCGGCGCCCGGCGCATCAGACGGCGAAGAGCAGGAATTCCCGCTCCCACGAACTGATCACGCGCTTGAAGTTTTCATGCTCGGCCCGCTTGACCGCGACGTAGCCAGTGATGAATTTCTTGCCCAGGTATTTCTCGACAGTCGCGCTGTTTTCCATCCGTTCCAGCGCGTCTTCGATGGTCAGTGGCAGGCGCAGGTTGCGGCGTTCATAGCCACGGCCCACCACCGGCGCACTCGGGTTCAAGCCTTCGACCATGCCGATGTAGCCGCAGAGCAGGCTCGCAGCAATCGCCAGGTACGGGTTGGCGTCGGCGCCCGGCAGGCGGTTTTCCACCCGACGGTTTTGCGGCCCGGCGTCCGGCACCCGCAGGCCCACGGTGCGGTTCTCTTCGCCCCATTCCACGTTCACCGGCGCCGAGGTATCAGGCAGGAAGCGGCGGAACGAGTTGACGTTCGGGGCGAACAGCGGCAACAGCTCGGGAATCAGTTTCTGCAGGCCACCGATGTGGTGCAGGAACAGTTGGCTCATGGTTCCGTCTTCATTAGAGAAGACGTTTTTGCCGGTTTCGATGTCGATGATGCTCTGGTGCAAGTGCATCGCGCTGCCCGGCTCGCCGGTCATGGGCTTGGCCATGAAGGTGGCCGCCACGTCGTGCTTGAGCGCGGCTTCGCGCATGGTGCGTTTGAACACCAGAATCTGGTCGGCCAGGGACAGGGCATCGCCGTGACGGAAGTTGATTTCCATCTGCGCCGTGCCGTCCTCGTGGATCAGCGTGTCGAGGTCCAGCTCCTGCAATTCGCACCAGTCGTAGACGTCTTCGAACAGCGGATCGAATTCGTTCGCCGCTTCGATAGAGAACGATTGACGACCGATTTCCGGACGCCCGGAACGGCCGATTGGCGGTTGCAGCGGGTAGTCGGGATCGTCGCTGCGCTTGGTCAGGTAGAACTCCATTTCCGGCGCCACGATTGGCTGCCAGCCCCTGTCGGAATAGAGTTTCAGGACCTTTTTGAGCACGTTGCGCGGCGACAGCTCGATCGGGTTGCCTTGCTTGTCGTAAGTGTCGTGGATCACCTGGGCGGTCGGCTCGATGGCCCAAGGCACCAGGAACACCGCGTTCTGGTCGGGGCGGCAGATCATGTCGATGTCGGCCGGGTCGAGCAGTTCGTAATAGATGTCGTCTTCGACATAGTCGCCGGTCACGGCCTTGGGCCATGTGATCGATTTCATTCTGGTGCATTGGCAGAATCGCTGGTACTTC
>NZ_JBNNWE010000104.1:0-22072 GCF_050280905.1 Pseudomonas sp. NPDC086278 | reverse complement strand
GGTTGAAGCCTTTGGCTTCTTGCAGTGCCATCCCGTTTTGCCAAGCCTGGCGCACATAACTGCCGTTGAGTTTGGAGGTGCTGTTGTCTACGCCAGCCCGGCGAACAGCAGACCGCTGGCCTGCAACAGCAGGGCGCGCATGGGTTTCATTGATCTTTCTCCGAAGATTTCAGCCACCACGCGCTCAGGCCCAGCGTATAGGGCGGCGTGGTGACGAAGGCGAACCGGTTGCGGTAGGCCAGGCGGTGATAATTGAGGTACCAGTTCGGCACGATGTAGTGCTGCCACAGCAATACCCGGTCGAGGGCTTTGCCAGCGGCGACTTGTTCGTCGCGGGTCTGCGCGGCCAGCAGTTGTTCGAGCAAATGATCGACCACCGGGTTGGCGATGCCGGCGTAGTTTTTACTGCCCTTGACCCCGACCTGGCTGGAATGGAAATACTGCCATTGCTCCAGGCCCGGGCTGAGGGTCTGGTTGAGCGTCATGAGGATCATGTCGAAATCGAACTGATCGAGCCGCTGTTTGTACTGCGCGCGATCGACCGTGCGCAGCCGTGCGTCGATGCCAATGCTGGCGAGGTTCTCGACGTAGGGCTGAAGAATGCGTTCCAGGTTGGGGTTGACCAGCAGGATCTCGAACCGAAGCGGTTGGCCCTTGGCGTTTTCGACCCGTTGCCCATTCAGCTTCCAGCCGGCTTCGGCGAGCAGGCCCAAGGCCTTGCGCAAGGTTTCCCGGGGGATGCCGCGCCCGTCGGTCTGCGGCAGGCTGAACGGCTCGGTGAACAGTCTGGCGGGCAGTTGTTCGCGATACGGCTTGAGCATCAACCATTCATGGCCGACCGGCAGGCCGCTGGCGGAGAACTCGCTGTTGGGGTAGTAACTCATGGCCCGTTTGTAGGCGCCGCTGAACAGGGTGCGGTTGGTCCACTCGAAGTCGAACATCAGCCCCAGCGCTTCACGGACCTTGACCTCGGAGAAGGTCGCACGCCGCGTGTTCATGAACAGACCCTGGCTCTGCGTCGGGATCTGGTGGGGAATTTGCGCCTTGATCACGTCGCCGCGGCGTACGGCCGGAAAGTTGTAGCCGTTGTCCCAGTTTTTCGCCTGATGCTCGATGTAGATGTCGAACTCGCCCGCCTTGAACGCTTCGAACGCCACGTCGCTGTCGCGGTAGAACTCGACTTCCATGCGATCGACATTGTATTTGCCGCGATTGACCGCGAGGTCCTTGCCCCAGTAATCCTTGACCCGTTCGAAGACGATCTGCCGGCCCGGCGTAACCGAGGTGATGCGGTACGGTCCACTGCCCAGCGGCGGCTCGAAGGTGGTGGCCTGGAAATCGCGACCTTTCCAGTAATGCTGCGACAGCACCGGCAACTCGCCCAAGCGCAGAATCAGCAGCGGGTTGCCGGCGCGCTTGAACACGAAACGGATGCGGTGCGGGTTGAGAATATCGACGCGCAATACTTCCTGCAGGTTAGTGCGATATTGCGGATGGCCTTCCTTGAGCAGCAAGCGGTATGAAAACGCCACGTCGTAGGCCGTAATGGGCGAACCGTCGTGGAACCGTGCCTCGGGACGCAGGTTGAACACTACCCAACTGCGGTCTTCGCTGTATTCCACGGATTGGGCGATCAGGCCGTAACTGGAGGTCGGTTCATCCCCGGACGGTGCGTACTGGCCGGTGCCAACCATCAGCGGTTCGTTCAGCTCGTTGATGCCGTATTGCAGGAAGTTGGCCGTAGTCACCGGGCTGGTGCCCTTGAAGGTGTACGGATTGAGCGTATCGAAGGTGCCAAACGCCATCACCCGCAACGTACCGCCCTTGGGCGCTTGCGGGTTGACCCAGTCGAAGTGGGTAAATCTGGCCGGGTACTTGAGCGTGCCGAATTGCGCATAACCGTGGCTTTCGCTGATCGTCGCGCTGGCGCAAGGGCTCAAGGCCAGGCTGATCAGGAGCAGGAGGAGGGGACGCTTCAAGTCAGAGATCCGATCCAGGCGGCTTGGGCTTTGTGGCCCGTACAGTAACAGCTTGTATCGACAGGAAAAAGACAGGGGGGTAATGCGTTGTTAATCGCCAAGTGCGGAGCCGCCAGGGCGCCGAACCTGGCCGAGTGCGCTTGCGTGTGGCAAGGGGGCTGCCTATGGCAAGGAGGTTTGCCTGTGGTGAGGGGGCTTTCCTGTGGCGAGGGGGCTTGCCCCCGTTGGGCTGCGAAGCGGCCCCCAGCATTCCCTCAGTAAAACCATACCAGCAGGCTTTGCGACTGCTACGCAGCCGAACGGGGGCAAGCCCCCTCGCCACAAGAGCCATAAAATCCACAAAACCCCTCAAATCACAAACAAAAAAAAGCCCCTGAATCCAGGGGCTGATTTTTAACGCGGGGAGGAAACCGTGAGCATCTGTCCAGGCTTCAACGCTTGGCCAACACGCGGGTTCCAGCGCTTGAGGTGTTGCATTTCGACATTGAAGCGTTTGGCGACCATATACAGCGAATCGCCTTGCTGGACCTTGTACTGGGTCTGCGGCTTCTGTTTGTCAGCCTTGCTGGTGGTTTTGCTGTTCGACGCCACGACGGTGTTGACCCGGCCGTTCTTGCGCTTGGTGGTGTCCTGCATGACCAGGGTCTGGCCGACCTTGAGGTTCTTGCCGGTCATTTTGTTCCAGCGTTGCAGGTCCTTGACGTCGACCTTGTTGGCCTTGGCGATGGCTGCCAGGTTATCGCCGCGCTTAACGCGGTAAGCGCGTTTGAGGCTGGCCAGTTCCGACTCGTCTGCGCCTTCAAAGACCGGTTTTAGCGGCTTCTTGCTGATCAGTTCTTCAGGACGCATGGTCGAGAGGCTGGCCGTCAGCAGTTGCGCCTTGGACGTTGGCACCAGCAAATGCTGCGGACCATCAATGGTGGTGCGCTGTTTGAAGGCCGGGTTGAGCTGGAACAGTTCGTCTTCGTCGATGTTGGCCACCGCGGCAACCTTGGACAGGTCCATGCGCTGGTTGATCTCTACGACCTGGAAGTACGGTTCGTTGGCGATCGGGTTGAGGTTCACGCCGTAGGCTTCAGGCGACAGCACCACTTGCGACAGGGCCAGCAACTTCGGCACGTACGCCTGGGTTTCGGCCGGCAGCGGCAGGTTCCAGTAGTCGGTTGGCAGGCCGAGCTTTTCGTTGCGCTCGATGGCGCGGCTGACCGTGCCTTCGCCGGCGTTGTAAGCCGCGAGGGCCAGCAGCCAGTCGCCGTTGAACATGTCGTGCAGGCGGGTCAGGTAGTCCATGGCCGCGGTGGTCGAGGCGGTGATGTCGCGACGGCCATCATAGAAACGGGTCTGGCGCAGGTTGAAGTAACGGCCGGTGGAAGGAATGAATTGCCAAAGCCCCACCGCGTCGGCTCGGGAATAGGCCATCGGGTTGTAGGCGCTTTCAATCACTGGCAGCAGCGCCAGTTCCAGCGGCATGTTGCGTTCTTCAAGGCGCTCGACGATGTAGTGAATGTAGAGGCTGCCGCGTTCGCCGGCGTTTTCGAGGAAGGACGGATTGCTGGCGAACCACAGGCGCTGTTGCTCGATACGCGGGTTGACGCCCAGCCCGTCCTGTAGCTGGAAGCCCTGGCGCATGCGCTCCCAGACGTCCTGAGGTATTTGCGGGCTTGGCTTTTCGCTGAGCCAGATCGGTTTCTGCTTCGCTCGGGCGGCGATATTCGGAGTGTGTGTCGCTTCGGTCTGCGGCACATGGCTTGAACAGCCCGCCAACGTGGCGGACACAGCCACCGCTATGGCTTGAGCCAGGCGGGTCAATGCGTCTGAATTGATGGCTTTACTAATAGATGACGACATTGGCTGGAAGTAAGTTCCGGGCAAAAATGTCGGGGGATTCTAGAAAGCGTACCCCCTGCGGTCAACCATTCAGAATTTTTGTACCAATAGATAGCCTGCTTAGAACTTATCTTTCCAAGCTCGCAAGGCCGCAAAAACCTCACTCGGCGCCCGGATACCGGGGCCATTCCGTTCGTCCACTTTTTCTTTAACGGATGTTTCGCCGGTACGCAAAAACGGGTTGGTGAGTTGCTCCAGTGCCAGCGTCGAAGGCAGGGTCATGATCCCTTCCTCGCGTTGCCGGGTGACTTTGGCCAGGCGCGCGGCGGTGTCCTGATTGTCTGGCTCGACCGCCGCGGCAAATTTCAGGTTGCTCAGGGTGTATTCGTGGGTGCAGTAAACCAACGTGTCTTCGGGCAGCGCGGCGAGGCGGGACAGCGAGGTGTGCATCTGCTCCGGCGTGCCCTCGAACAAGCGTCCACAACCGGCGGCAAACAGGGTGTCGCCGCAGAACAGCAGGCCATGGTGGTAGTAGGCAATATGTCCCAGCGTGTGACCGGGAACGGCATAGACGTCGAAGTCCCAGCCGAGCACGCTGACGCGGTCGTTGTCCTTGAGTGCCACGTCCCGCGCCGGGATGGCCTCACTGGCCGGGCCGTAGACGGTCGCGTCCGTGGCTTTTTTCAGTTGCTCGACGCCGCCGACGTGATCGTGATGGTGATGAGTGATCAGAATGTCGCTCAACACCCAGCCCGGGTGCGCCGCCAGCCACGCTTGCACGGGTGCGGCATCGCCCGGATCGACCACGGCGCAGCGTTGGGTGCGATGGTCTTGTAACAACCAGATGTAGTTGTCGGTGAAGGCGGGCAGGGCACTGATCTGTATCATCGTCGGATTCGCCAAGCGGAAAACATTGGCGCATCTTAGAACTTCCTGGCGCGTTGGAGAAATGCAATGACCGATAAAGCGTTCGCTCAGGCCGACCCCGAGTGGCTGACATTGATCAGCGCGGCCCGTGAATGGCTGTCCGGCCCGATCGGGCAATTTCTGCTGGACGAAGAGCGGCGCATGCTTGAAGACGAGTTGGGGCGCTTCTTCGGCGGTTATCTGGTGCATTACGGACCGTCGGCGCAGACGCCACCGTCGGCGCCGCAGGTGCAACGCAATGTGCGACTCGGTGCGCCGCTGCCCGGTGTCGAGATCGTCTGCGAAGAGCAGGCCTGGCCGTTGAGCGAGCACGCCGCCGACGTGGTGGTGTTGCAACATGGTCTGGATTTCTGCCTCTCACCCCACGGTTTGCTGCGTGAAGCGGCGAGCAGCGTGCGCCCCGGGGGGCATCTGCTGATCGTCGGGATCAATCCCTGGAGCACGTGGGGTTTGCGGCATGTCTTTGCTCATGACGCCTTGAGCAAGGCCCGTTGCATATCCCCCTCGCGCGTCGGCGACTGGCTGAATCTGCTGGGCTTCGCGCTGGAGAAACGCCGCTTCGGGTGCTATCGTCCGCCGCTGGCGTCCCCCGCCTGGCAGGCCCGATTGGCCGGTTGGGAGCGCAAGGCCGGTGATTGGCAATTGTCTGGCGGCGGCTTCTATCTGTTGGTGGCGCGCAAGATCGTGGTCGGCCTGCGTCCGCTGCGCCAGGAGCGCCGCGAGCCGATGGGCAAACTGATTCCTCTGCCGATGGCCAAGGTCAATCGCCGCGATATCGAGCCGTAAACCTTTTTTATATTCCCGGTCGGGCGTGTCCCGGCCTCGGGCATCGTCGATCACTGATCGGCGAGCCAGCGCATTTTCTGGATAGATTGGCATGAGCGATAGCGTAGAACTCTTCACCGACGGCGCCTGTAAAGGCAACCCTGGCCCAGGCGGCTGGGGCGCGTTGCTGGTGTGCAAGGGCGTTGAAAAGGAACTGTGGGGCGGCGAAGCCAACACCACCAACAATCGCATGGAGTTGATGGGTGCGATCCGTGGCCTGGAAGAACTCAAACGCTCCTGCGACGTGCTGCTGGTCACGGACTCGCAATATGTGATGAAAGGCATCAATGAATGGATGGACAACTGGAAGAAACGCGGCTGGAAAACAGCGGCGAAAGAACCGGTTAAAAATGCCGATTTGTGGAAGCTGCTGGACGAACAGGTCAATCGCCACAACGTCACCTGGAAGTGGGTGCGCGGGCACATTGGCCACCACGGTAACGAACGGGCCGACCAGTTGGCCAACCGTGGCGTCGATGAAGTGCGCGGGTACAAGCAGGCTTGATTTTCGGGTCATGCCAATCGCGAGCAAGCTCGCTCCCAAAGAATCTCCAGGCGATGGAGATCAAATGTGGGAGCGGGCTTGCTCGCGAATGAAGCGCCACGGTCTGACTGAAACACCCCGGCGAGCGTGTTAACATCGCCGCTTTTGCACGATTGCCCCGTTGAGAGCTGAGCACTGATGGCCACCAGATCCGTTGTACTCGATACCGAAACCACCGGCATGCCGGTGACCGATGGCCACCGGATTATCGAAATCGGTTGTGTCGAGTTGATCGGTCGGCGCCTCACCGGCCGGCATTTCCACGTCTACCTGCAACCGGATCGCGAGAGTGACGAAGGCGCCATCGGCGTCCACGGCATCACCAACGAATTCCTTGTGGGCAAGCCGCGTTTCACTGAAGTGGCTGATGAATTCTTCGAGTTCATCAAGGGCGCGCAGTTGATCATCCATAACGCGGCGTTCGACGTTGGCTTCATCAACAACGAATTCGCGCTGATGGGCCGGCACGATCGCGCTGACATTACGCAGCATTGCTCGATCCTCGACACCCTGCTGATGGCCCGGGAACGTCACCCCGGTCAGCGCAACAGCCTCGACGCCTTGTGCAAGCGTTATGGCGTCGACAACTCTGGCCGTGAACTGCACGGCGCCTTGCTCGACTCCGAGATTCTCGCCGACGTTTACCTGACCATGACCGGCGGCCAGACCAGCCTGTCGTTGGCGGGTAATGCGTCCGACGGCAACGGTTCCGGGGAGGGCGCGGACAACTCGGCTACCGAAATCCGTCGCTTGCCGGCCGATCGACAGCCGACGCGAATCATCCGCGCGAGCGAAGACGATCTGGCGCAACACATGGCTCGTCTGGAGGTCATCGCCAAATCCGCCGGCGCGCCGTCGCTGTGGCAACAACTGGTCGAGGCCAAGGCCCAGGCCTGAATTGATGGCCACATGATGGTGCATCGCCTGACCCGCTTCGGGGCATCGGCACTCGCCACATGCGCTTCAACCCTCTACCCTGAGGTAATTGGCAGGCCACAACCTGCCGCCTCAGGACACTGAGCCTCATGTATAAAGATTTGAAATTTCCGGTGTTGATCGTCCATCGCGACATCAAGGCCGACAGCGTCGCCGGTGATCGCGTGCGGGGCATTGCCCGGGAGCTGGAGCAGGAAGGCTTCAGCATCGTGTCGGCGGTGGACTACACCGAAGGACGGCTGGTTGCCTCCACCCATCACGGCCTTTCCTGCATGTTGATTGCCGCTGAAGACGCGAGCACCAATTCCCATCTACTACAGAACATGGCTGAACTGATCGGCCTGGCGCGGGTGCGAGCGCCGGATCTGCCGATCTTCGCCCTCGGCGAGCAAGTCACGCTGGAAAATGCCCCGGCCGATGCCATGGCTGAACTCAATCAACTGCGCGGCATTCTTTATCTGTTCGAAGACACCGTGCCGTTTCTGGCCCGACAAGTCGCCCGTGCCGCGCGCAAATACCTGGACGGTTTGCTGCCGCCCTTTTTCAAGGCGCTGGTGCAACACACTGCCGACTCCAACTATTCCTGGCACACGCCCGGTCATGGCGGCGGCGTTGCGTATCACAAGAGCCCCGTGGGGCAGGCGTTTCACCAGTTTTTCGGCGAAAACACCCTGCGTTCGGACTTGTCGGTGTCAGTGCCGGAATTGGGTTCGTTGCTCGATCACACCGGCCCGCTGGCGGAAGCGGAGGCCCGCGCCGCGCGCAATTTCGGCGCCGATCACACCTTTTTCGTGATCAACGGCACCTCGACTGCCAACAAGATCGTCTGGCATTCGATGGTCGCCCGCGATGACTTGGTGCTGGTGGATCGCAACTGCCACAAATCGGTGCTGCACTCGATCATCATGACCGGCGCGATTCCGTTGTACCTGTGCCCGGAGCGTAATGAACTGGGGATCATCGGCCCGATTCCGCTGAGCGAATTCAGCCGCGAATCGATCCAGGCCAAGATCGACGCCAGCCCGCTGACCAAGGGCCGCGAACCCAAGGTCAAACTCGCGGTGGTGACCAACTCGACCTACGACGGCCTCTGTTACAACGCCGAGCTGATCAAGCAAAGTCTGGGCAACAGCGTCGAGGTCCTGCATTTCGACGAAGCCTGGTACGCCTATGCGGCGTTTCACGAGTTCTTCGCCGGGCGTTACGGCATGGGCACTTCCCGCAGCGAAGACAGCCCGCTGGTGTTCACCACCCATTCCACGCACAAGTTGCTGGCGGCATTCAGCCAGGCCTCGATGATCCACGTTCAGGACGGTGGCGCGCGGCAACTGGACCGCGACCGTTTCAACGAAGCGTTTATGATGCACATCTCGACCTCGCCGCAATACAGCATCATCGCTTCGCTGGACGTGGCCTCGGCGATGATGGAAGGCCCGGCCGGGCGTTCGCTGTTGCAGGAAATGTTTGACGAGGCGTTGAGCTTTCGTCGGGCGCTGGCCAATCTGCGTCAACACATCGCGGTGGATGACTGGTGGTTTTCCATTTGGCAGCCGCCCTCGGTGGAAGGCATCAATCGCGTCGTGACCGAAGACTGGTTGCTGCAACCCGATGCGGACTGGCACGGCTTTGGTGGCGTGACCGACGACTACGTGTTGCTCGATCCGATCAAAGTCACCCTGGTGATGCCCGGCTTGACCGCTGGCGGCGCACTGAGTGAGCGCGGGATTCCGGCGGCAGTCGTCAGCAAGTTTCTGTGGGAGCGCGGATTGGTGGTCGAGAAGACCGGCCTCTATTCGTTTCTGGTGCTGTTCTCGATGGGCATCACCAAAGGCAAATGGAGCACGCTGTTGACCGAGTTGCTGGAGTTCAAGCGCAGCTACGACGCCAACGTCAGTCTGGCCACGTGCCTGCCGTGCGTGGCGCAACAGAACGTCGCGCGTTATCAGGGCATGGGCTTGCGCGATCTGTGTGATCAATTGCACGCCTGCTATCGCAGCAATGCCACGGCCAAACACCTCAAGCGCATGTACACCGTGCTCCCGGAAATCGCCATGAAGCCGGCTGACGCCTATGATCACTTGGTGCGTGGCAACGTCGAGGCCGTGTCGATTGACGCGCTGGACGGGCGGATCGCGGCGGTGATGCTGGTGCCGTATCCGCCGGGCATTCCGCTGATCATGCCGGGCGAGCGCTTCACCGAGTCGACCCGCTCGATCAACGATTACCTTGCGTTTGCCCGCACGTTTGACAGCAGTTTTCCTGGCTTTGTCGCCGATGTGCATGGATTGCAACACGAAGACGAGGGCAATGGACGGCATTACACCGTCGATTGCATCAAGGAATGAGGACCTTTCCCAGCATGCAACCGGTCATGAATCCCAAGCATCCCGGCCTGTCGGTGCGAGTCGCCGACGATGGCTTCGCGGCGTACATCTGGGGCAGCGATTTCAGCTTCGAAGTCGCCACCTACGGCACCGCTGAAATCGGCAAACCGGTGGAGCAATGGGCGGTGACGCCGATCACGCCCTACCGAAAATGCTACGGCATTGATCCCGAGGAGTTCAGCAGCTTCCGCGATGCGGCCGACAGCGCGATTCTCATGGCCTATCTCGATGACGAGCCGGTCGGTCACTTGGTGATCAGTACCAACTGGAACGGCTTTGCGCACATCGACGAATTGGCGGTGCACGCGCCGGCACGCCGTCATGGCGTGGCCAAGGAGTTGCTGGACGTGGCGCAGTTCTGGAGTCGCAAGAAGAAATTGCCGGGCATCATGCTGGAAACCCAGAACAACAACCTGGGGGCGTGCCGGCTCTATGAGCGCTGTGGCTACGTGATTGGCGGCATCGACCATTTGCGCTATCGCGGCATCGACCCGAACACGGCCGAAGTAGCGTTGTTCTGGTATCGCTTGTTCGATAATCCGCTGGAAAACCCGCTTAGCTCGATAACATCGCCAAGGCTTGTTCCGTAATAATGCCGAGCAACGCCTGGACGGCGGTTGAAGGCTCGCTGTTCTTCAGGGTCAGCGCGTAGAGACTGATCGGGATCGCAGGCGCTAACGGGCAGGCATCGAGCCCGGTCGATCTGGCGCCGAGTGCGGTAAACGGATCGACAATCGCCAGGCCTTCGCCAGCCTCGACCATGCTGCGCATCATCTGATGCGTCTGCACGCGGGTGTGGATGACCGGGGCCGGGCGCAGGGCATGCAGCTTGTTGTCCAGTGCCGGGCTCAGCGGGTCGTGACCTTCAAGGCCGACCATCGACTGGCCTGCCAGGTCCTGCAATGAAATGTATTTCTGCTTCGGTTGCAACCAGCCATGGGGCGCCAACAGTTGAAGTTTGCCTTGGGCGATGACCTGACAGGCAATGTCGGCGTGCTCAGGATCATGCAGGCTCAGGCCCAAGTCGCTTTCCCGCAGCAACAAGCTTCTGACGATCTCGCGGGTGGGTTGGCTCAGCAGGGTGCACGGCGCATCGGGAAGTCGTCGGCGCAGTGCAGCGACGCTGTATGGCAATAATTGCTGGGCCAGTGGCGGGGTGCAGATAATGCGCAGGGGCGGGGCCTGGTATTGCTTGAGGCTGGCGGCCAAACGCTGGACGGGCTCGAGCGCTTCGTAGACGTGGGCGATTTCGACTTGTAAATCGCGCGCCTCACGCGTGGCCTGCAAGCGCCCACGCACACTGGAAAACAGCATGAAACCCAACTGACCCTCGGCGTCGCGCAAAATGCCTTCGACCTCGGCCACCGGCAACTGCAGCCATTCGGCGGCGGTGCCCAGGTGACCGGTCTGCAACAGCGCGTGGATCACTTCGATATGACGTAAACGCATGCGTGAAGTCCATGTTCAGCAGGTGAGGGAGTCAGTGGCTGAATCCTAACTCAAGTGCACGCATATGACTTCTGCTCATAACGCGAGGTTATGAGGCGACGGTGGTTTCCGGCAGGCTGCCGACGTAAGTATCGGGTTCGCGCACGATGGTGACGTCCGATTGAATCAACAGGAACTGGTTGTCATCGAGCTTCTTGACGCGATCGCCAATGGCCAGCTTGTAAGTGGTGACAGGCTCCGAGCCAGTGAGGCCGTCTGCCGACGGGGTGGATTCCTGGAACTCATGCACGGAATAAACACGGCCTTCCGCGTCTCTTGCATGGAACTGACCGACGAGTACTGCTGCCATCTGTTTAGAACCTCTGGAGATAAATCACTCAATTTGCGGTTCTGTAGACCGTGGTTAAGCGAAGTAAGTTTTCCTACAGGAAAAAAATAGTCAGGGGCGTGACATTCAACAACCCGCTGGGTGATTCATCATCTATAACTACCGATTCTTTCTATCGACAGTCGAGACATCTTCCATGAGCAACGTCTATAAGATCGCCGTAGTGGTGGGCAGCTTGAGAAAGGAATCGATCAATCGCAAGGTGGCATTGGCGCTGGCCGACCTGGCACCGGAAAATCTCAAACTCGAAATCGTCGAAATTGGCGACCTGCCGCTCTACAACGAAGACATCGATGGTGCATCACCGCCGGCAGCCTACAGCACTTTCCGACAAGAAGTGAGTTCATCCGACGCAGTGCTGTTTGTCACCCCTGAATACAACCGCTCGGTACCGGCGCCGCTGAAAAATGCAATCGACGTGGGATCGCGTCCCTACGGCAAAAGTGCGTGGAGTGGCAAGCCGGGTGCGGTCATCAGCGTTTCGCCGGGGGCGGTCGGCGGCTTCGGCGCCAACCATCACTTGCGCCAGTCCATGGTGTTTCTCGATGTGCCGTGCATGCAGCAACCGGAAGCGTACCTGGGCGGCGCCGGTTCGGCGTTCGACGAGGCCGGGAAACTGTCCGAATCGGTGAAACCTTTCCTGCAGAACTTCATCAATGCTTACGGCAAGTGGGTCGAGCAACACAAAAAGCTTTGACGGGGCGTCTGTAGCAGCCGCGCGGGCTCGACAGCTGCTACAGTCCCGTGAATTTTTTCAAGGTTGTCTTCTGCATGCTCATTGCGTCGCTGATTTTCCTGCTGACCATCACGTTGGTGATCTGGCAACCCAAAGGACTGGGCGTTGGCTGGAGCGCGGTATTGGGCGCGGTGCTGGCGCTGATTTTCGGCGTGGTGCACCTGAGTGACATCCCGATTGTGTGGCAGATCATCTGGAACGCCACCGGCACGTTCGTGGCGTTGATTATCATCAGTCTGTTGCTGGACGAGGCGGGGTTCTTCGCCTGGGCGGCGCTGCATGTGGCCCGATGGGGCCGGGGCAGCGGGCGCAAATTGTTCGCGTATATGGTGCTGCTCGGCGCGCTGGTGTCGGCGTTGTTCGCCAACGACGGCGCGGCACTGATTCTCACGCCAATCGTCATTTCCATGCTGCTGGCGCTGCGCTTTTCCAAGGCAGCCACTTTGGCGTTCGTGATGGGCGCCGGTTTCATTGCCGACACCGCGAGCTTGCCGCTGGTGGTGTCGAACCTGGTGAACATCGTTTCCGCCGACTTCTTCCATATCTCGTTCAACCGTTATGCGGCGGTGATGATCCCGGTCAACCTGGTGAGTGTCGCGGCCACGCTGGCGGTGTTGCTGTGGTTTTTCCGGCGCGATATCCCCAAGCACTACGACCCTGAACAACTGGAGCATCCCGCCACTGCGATCCATGACAAGGCAACGTTTTATGCCGGTTGGGTGGTGCTGGTGATTTTGCTGCTGGGGTGTTTTGCCCTTGAGCCGCTGGGCATTCCAATCAGCGCTATTTCTGCCGTGTGCGCGGCGTTGCTGCTGGGCATCGCTGCTCGCGGCCACAAGATTTCCACGCGCAAGGTGATGAAAGAAGCGCCGTGGCAGATCGTGATTTTTTCGCTGGGCATGTATCTGGTGGTCTATGGCCTGCGCAACGCCGGGCTGACCGGGTATCTGGCGGGTTGGCTGGATGGGTTTGCCCACTATGGGGTGTGGGGCGCGGCCATGGGCACGGGGCTGCTGACGGCGGTGCTGTCGTCGATCATGAACAACTTGCCAACGGTGTTGATCGGTTTGCTGTCGATTGATGCGAGTCAGGCCAGCGGCGTGGTGAAGGAGGCGATGATCTATGCCAACGTCATCGGCAGCGACCTGGGGCCGAAGATCACCCCGATTGGCAGCCTGGCGACGTTGTTGTGGCTGCACGTGCTGGAGCGCAAGAACATCCGGATCGGGTGGGGGTATTACTTCAAGGTGGGGATTGTGCTGACGGTGCCGGTGTTGCTGGTGACGTTGGCGGCGCTGGCGGTGCGATTGTCCCTGTAGATCGGGTCGGCCCATTCGCGAGCAAGCCCGCTCCCACAGGGTATTCGTCGTACCGGTGGGAGCGGGCTTGCTCGCGAAGAGGTCCGACCATTCAATACAAAAACTCAACCACCGCCCGGCACATTCGGCCAAAGATCTGCCACCAGAAACAACCGCTCGGCCTCTTCCCAATCGCCCTCGGCATTCTCGACCAGCAGCACCATCAATTGCGCCGGTGCCTGCGGTTCCAGATCACTCAGCCACGCGTGTAACTGCTCAATGTTCCAGGTCTGCTCGTCAGGATAATGGGCCGGTGCCAGCCAGGCATGGCGGGGCAGGGGCTGCCAGCGACCGAATGGCCGCTGCTGCACAAAGTCCATCCAGTCCTTCTGGTGCAGCCAACTGCCGCGCAAATGCTGCGGATGGGCGCCAGCGGGTGGCGCGGCTTGCCCCGGCCACGGATACAGCAAATACCCGCCCAGCCACAGGTGTGCGCTGAACTGCTGGATGTCCAGCGCCGCCAGCGCTTCGCGGCTCTCGGGCCGGGCAGAAATCGGCAACTGGTGCTGCGACAGATGCGCCAGTTTGCGGTCCAGCCGATCATGGCAACCAGGCCCCAGCCACTGCGCGGCGTCATGGCCGTCGCCATTTTGCGGCCCGAGGTAGAGCTTGATTGCCAGCTCCAGGTGGTGCACGCCATCGCGATCGCGCAACAGCATGTCCAACTCACCCAGCGTATGACCTTCACGGCGGATCGGCAGGTTGGCGGCAATCAGTTCGACCCCCGGCGCATGGCGCACGGCGTATTGCCACAAGCGCTCGTAATACAGGCCCAGACGCCGGGTCCGGGCCTGCGCCAGCCAATGCAGCAAGTCATAGCTGTCGCGATCGAGCTGGCGCAGCCACAGCTCCAGCCGTTCCGGAGCTTGTACCCAATCGCTGCCGGCCAGCGGATGACGCTGCGGCCACGGTGTTTCGCCGAGCATCGGCGGCGCGAGGAGGACCCACGCCAAATCGCGCACCTCAGGGTGACGCAACTGGTGAGGCAACTGCAGCAAATCGGGAAATAGGATCATCTTGCGAGCATAGCCTTAAACGGACTCCTTCCTTGAGGCTGAAAGGATTTTGTCTATCCTGCGCTTTCGCCCATAATCGGGTTTTTCGCCGTTGCAGAGACCCCCGCCCCATGGAGCAATTTCGTAATATCGGCATCATCGGTCGCCTGGGCAGCTCGCAGGTGCTGGATACCGTCCGCCGACTGAAACGGTTTCTGCTCGATCGTCACCTGCACGTGATCCTCGAAGACACCATCGCCGAAGTCCTGCCGGGGCACGGCTTGCAAACGTCGTCGCGCAAGATGCTCGGCGAAGTGTGCGACATGGTGATTGTGGTCGGCGGTGACGGCAGCCTGCTCGGCGCCGCACGTGCCCTGGCCCGACACAACATCCCGGTGCTGGGCATCAACCGGGGCAGCCTCGGCTTTCTGACCGACATTCGCCCTGATGAGCTGGAGGTCGAAGTCGCCAAGGTGCTCGACGGCCATTACCTGGTGGAAAACCGCTTCCTGCTGCAAGCCGAAGTGCGCCGCCATGGCGAGGCCATCGGCCAGGGCGATGCGCTGAACGACGTCGTGCTGCACCCCGGCAAATCGACGCGGATGATCGAGTTCGAGCTGTACATCGACGGCCAGTTCGTCTGCAGCCAGAAGGCCGACGGCCTGATCGTCGCCACGCCAACCGGTTCGACCGCGTACGCGCTGTCGGCGGGCGGTCCGATCATGCACCCCAAGCTCGATGCCATTGTGATCGTGCCGATGTACCCCCATATGTTGTCCAGCAGGCCCATCGTGGTTGATGGCAACAGTGAACTGAAGATCGTGGTGTCCAAGGACATGCAGATTTACCCGCAAGTCTCGTGCGACGGGCAGAACCATTTCACCTGCGCCCCCGGTGACACCATTACGGTGAGCAAAAAGGCGCAGAAGCTGCGCTTGATCCATCCGCTGGACCACAACTATTACGAAGTGTGCCGCACCAAGCTCGGCTGGGGCAGCCGCTTGGGGGGTGGAGGCGAGTGATGCTCGATCCCGCGCGTAGCTACGACCTGATCGGTGACGTGCACGGTTGCGCTCTGACCCTTGAGCACTTGCTCGACCGGCTCGGTTATCAAAAACACGCTGGCGTCTGGCGCCATGCCTCGCGCATGGCGGTGTTCGTCGGCGACATCATCGACCGCGGCCCACGGATTCGCGAAGCGCTGCACATCGTCCACGACATGGTCGCGGCCGGTCAGGCGCTGTGCATCATGGGCAACCATGAGTTCAACGCGCTCGGTTGGGGCACGCCGGCGCCGCCGGGCAGTGGCAAGCAATTTGTGCGTGAACACACACCGCGCCATGCCCGCCTGCTGGGTGAAACCCTGACGCAATTCGAAGACCACCCCGGCGACTGGCATGACTTTCAGCAATGGTTTTATGAACTGCCGTTGTTTGTGGACGCCGGACGTTTCCGCGTGGTCCACGCCTGCTGGGATGCCGGGTTGATCGAGCCGTTGCGTGCGCAGTTCCCCGATGGCTGCATCGACGAGCACTTCCTCCAGGCTTCCGCCGTCCCCGGCAGTTTCGCCTGCACCGTGTTTGATCGCTTGCTGCGCGGCACCGACATGCGGTTGCCCGACGGGCAGACCATGACCAGCGGCGACGGCCTGACGCGCTCGTTCTTCCGCACCAAATTCTGGGAAGACGACCCGCAAACCTACGGAGACATTGTGTTCCAGCCTGACGCCTTGCCTGAACCAGTGGCGCGCACGCCGCTGTCGTCCACCGAGAAAACCACCCTGCTGCGTTACGGCGCGGACGAGCCGTTGCTGTTCGTTGGCCATTACTGGCGCAGCGGCAAACCGGCGCCGATCCGGCCGAACCTGGCCTGCCTGGATTACAGCGCAGTGCTGTACGGCAAGCTGGTCGCCTATCGACTGGATCAGGAAACCCGGCTCGATCCGAATAAATTTGTCTGGGTCGATGTCGAACGGCCGGAGGTGTTGCAATGAGTACGGTGGCCGTATTACGCCTGCCGCTGGCGGTGGATTTGAGCGGGTTCGTCAAACTGTTGCAGCGCATGCAAGTGCCGCATCGCGTCAGCGAGGAAGCGGGCGAGCAAGTGCTGTGGGTGCCGGACAACATCAGCGAGGACGTGCGCGCGCTGTACGAACGCTTCCCGGCAGGCGACCCCGATCAGCAACTGGACATTCCCGTGGCGCAGACGCCGCGGCGCCCCGGCTTCATCGAGCAATTACGTTACGCCAAGGCCACCGGTTTCGTGTTGCTGCTGAGTGTGCTGGTGGGCGCCATCACCCTGCTGGGTGACAACCTCGACACCATGCGCTGGCTGACTTTCCTCGATTTTCGCGTGGTCGGCGATTCCATCCATTTCGTGCCACTGGCCGACAGCCTCGCGGCGGGGCAGTGGTGGCGTCTGGTGACACCGATGCTGATCCACTTCGGCATCCTCCACCTGGCCATGAACGGCATGTGGTATTGGGAGCTGGGGCGGCGCATCGAGTCGCGACAGGGCAGCATCAACCTGATCGGGCTGACCTTGCTGTTCAGCCTGGTCTCCAACTACTCCCAGTATTATTTCAGCGGTCCGACCTTGTTCGGCGGCTTGTCTGGCGTGTTGTACGGCCTGCTTGGGCATTGCTGGATTTTCCAGCTGCTGTCGCCAAACCCGGCTTATCGCCTGCCGCGCGGCGTGTTGGTGATGATGCTGGTGTGGCTGGTGCTGTGCCTGTCGGGGCTCGTCTCGATGATCGGCTTCGGCGAAATCGCCAACGCGGCCCACGTCAGCGGGTTACTCATCGGATGCTTTACCGGGTTGTTGGGTGGTTTGTACAACCGCCGTAAACTGGCCGCCTGAAAAAATTTATGTATTAAAGAGCGCGGAGACCTTGATGTCCTCTTTTAACGAAATGATCAAAAACATCACCCCCGATATCTACCAGAGCCTGAAATTGGCGGTGGAAATCGGCAAATGGTCCGACGGCAACAAGCTCACCGCCGAACAACGCGAACTGTCGCTGCAAGCGATGATCGCCTGGGAAGTGCAGAACCTGCCCGAAGAACAGCGCACCGGTTACATGGGCCCGCAGGAATGCAGTTCGAAATCGATCAGCGTGCCGAACATCCTGTTCAAGTCGGATGCCATCCATTGATCGAGATTGGCCGCGGTGCAATCAGCAAGATGTCGGCGCGCCTTGATGGCGGCGACGTGCAATACGCGTTTCGCCTGGACGACGTCGAGGTGCCGGTCAATCCGTTGATCGGTTCCACGGTGCGCCTGGAATACCTGGGGGCGATCCATTGCTCCCATTGCGGGCGCAAGACCAAAACCAGTTTCAGCCAGGGTTATTGCTACCCGTGCATGACCAAACTGGCGCAGTGCGATCTCTGCATCATGAGCCCGGAGCGTTGCCACTACGACGCTGGCACCTGCCGTGAGCCGGAGTGGGGCGAGAAGTTCTGCATGACCGACCACATCGTCTACCTGTCGAACTCGTCGGGGGTAAAGGTCGGGATTACCCGAGCGACCCAATTGCCGACTCGCTGGATCGATCAGGGCGCCCGTCAAGCCTTGCCGATCATGCGCGTCTCCACCCGTCAGCAGTCGGGGTTTGTCGAAGACCTGTTTCGCAGTCAGGTCGCGGACAAGACCAACTGGCGTGCCTTGCTCAAGGGTGAAGCGGCGTCGGTGAACCTGGCCGACGTTCGCGATCAACTGTTCGAACACTGCGCCGAAGGCCTGCAAACCTTGCAGGAACGCTTCGGACTACAGGCAATCCAGACCATTGCCGACGTGGAAACTCTTGAAATCCGTTATCCGGTCGAGCAATACCCGGCCAAGATCGTCAGCTTCAACCTGGACAAGAATCCGATTGCCGAAGGCACGCTGTTGGGGATCAAGGGCCAATACCTGATTTTCGACACCGGCGTAATCAACATTCGTAAATACACGGCTTATCAACTCGCCGTGCATCAGTAAGGACTCCAGCATGCGCACCGAACAACCGAAGATGATCTACCTGAAGGACTATCAGGCACCCGAGTACCTGATCGACGAGACGCACCTGACCTTCGAGTTGTTCGAGGACCACAGCCTGGTCCATGCGCAACTGGTGATGCGCCGCAATCCCGAGCGTGGCCCGGGCCTGCCGCCGCTGGTGCTGGACGGTCAGCAGCTTGAGCTGTTGTCGGTGACCCTGGCGGATAGCGAGCTGAGCGACGCTGACTACCAGCTAACCGAAAACCACCTGACCCTGCACCCGACCAGCGCCAGTTTTACGGTCGACACCAGCGTCAAGATCCACCCGGAAACCAACACCGCGCTGGAAGGCCTGTACAAATCCAGCGGCATGTTCTGCACCCAGTGCGAGGCCGAAGGCTTCCGCAAAATCACCTATTACCTCGACCGCCCGGACGTGATGAGCAAGTTCACCACCACGGTCGTGGCTGAACAACACAGCTATCCGGTGCTGTTGTCCAACGGCAACCCGATTGCCTCGGGCCCCGGCGAAGATGGCCGGCACTGGGCGACCTGGGAAGACCCGTTCATGAAACCGGCGTACCTGTTTGCGCTGGTGGCCGGTGATTTGTGGTGCGTTGAAGACACCTTCACCACCATGACCGAGCGTTCCGTGGCGCTGCGCATTTACGTCGAGCCGGAAAACATCGACAAGTGCCAGCACGCGATGAACAGCCTGAAGAAGTCGATGCGCTGGGACGAAGAGGTTTACGGTCGCGAGTACGACCTGGACATCTTCATGATCGTTGCGGTCAACGACTTCAACATGGGCGCGATGGAGAACAAGGGCCTCAACATTTTCAACTCCAGCGCCGTACTGGCCCGCGCCGAAACCGCCACCGACGCTGCGCATCAGCGCGTTGAAGCAATCGTCGCCCACGAATACTTCCACAACTGGTCAGGCAACCGCGTGACCTGCCGCGACTGGTTCCAGTTGTCGCTGAAAGAAGGCTTCACCGTGTTCCGTGATTCCGGCTTCTCGGCCGACATGAACTCGGCCACCGTGAAGCGCATTCAGGACGTGGCGTATTTGCGTACTCATCAGTTCGCCGAAGACGCCGGCCCGATGGCGCACGCGGTGCGCCCGGACAGCTTTATCGAGATTTCCAACTTCTACACTTTGACCGTGTACGAAAAGGGTTCGGAAGTGGTCGGCATGATCCACACCTTGCTCGGCGCTGAAGGCTTTCGCAAAGGCAGCGACTTGTACTTTGATCGCCATGATGGCCAGGCCGTGACCTGCGATGACTTCATCAAAGCCATGGAAGACGCCAACGGTGTCGACCTGAGCCAATTCAAGCGCTGGTACAGCCAAGCTGGCACACCGCGCCTGGCGGTCAGCGAGTCCTACGATGCAGCGGCAAAAACCTACAGCCTGACCTTCCGCCAGAGCTGCCCGCAAACCCCGGACAAAGTTGAAAAACTGCCGTTCGTGATTCCTGTGGAACTGGGCCTGCTGGATTCCAAAGGCGCGGTCATTGCCTTGCGTCTTGCCGGCGAAGCCAGTGCTCAGGGTACGTCGCGGGTGATTTCGGTCACCGAAGCGCAGCAGACGTTTACCTTCGTCGACATCGCTGAACAGCCGCTGCCTTCGCTGCTGCGCGGTTTCTCGGCACCGGTCAAGTTGAGCTTCCCGTACAACCGCGATCAGTTGATGTTCCTGATGCAGCACGATACCGACGGCTTCAATCGTTGGGATGCAGGTCAACAATTGTCGGTGCATGTGCTGCAAGAGTTGATTGCCGATCACCAGAAGGGCGAGCCACTGGTGCTCGATCCGCGTCTGGTGTCGGCGCTGCGCACGGTGCTGTCGGACGAGACGCTGGATCAGGCGATGGTTGCAGAAATGCTGTCGCTGCCGGGCGAGGCGTATCTCACTGAAATCAGCGAAGTGGCTGACGTCGAGGCGATTCACTTCGCCCGTGAGTTTGTTCGCAAGCAATTGGCGGATGGTTTGTTTGAGGCGCTGTGGTTGCGCTATCAGGCCAACCGCGACTTGTCGAAGAAAACGCCGTACGTGGCCGAGGCCGAGCATTTCGCCCGGCGTGCGTTGCAGAACATTGCCCTGTCGTACTTGATGTTGAGCGGCAAGCCCGAAGTGTTGGCGGCGACGCTGGAGCAGTTTGAAGCCAGCGACAACATGACCGAGCGTTTGACCGCGTTGGCGGTACTGGTCAATTCGCCGTTCGAGGAAGAGAAAGCCAAGGCGCTGGCAAGTTTTGCCGAGCACTTCAAGGACAACCCGCTGGTCATGGATCAGTGGTTCAGCGTGCAGGCGGGCAGCACCTTGCCGGGCGGCCTGGAGCGTGTGCGTCAGTTGATGCAGCATCCGGCGTTCAATATGAAGAATCCGAACAAGGTGCGGGCGTTGGTTGGCGCATTTGCCGGGCAGAACCTGATCAATTTCCATGCGGCGGATGGTTCCGGGTATCGGTTCCTGGCTGATCTGGTGATTGAGTTGAACGGGTTTAATCCGCAGATTGCGTCGCGTCAGTTGGCGCCGTTGACGCGCTGGCGCAAGTATGACGACGCTCGTCAGGCGTTGATGAAAGGTGAGCTGGAGCGGATTCGCGCTTCTGGGCAGCTTTCTGCGGATGTGTTTGAGGTGGTCAGCAAGAGCCTTGCCTGAGTCTGGGTTTGCTCCCACAGGGTTCACTCGAAACCTGTGGGAGTGGGTTTGCTCGCGCAGGCTGTTTTGCGGGGATTTTTTGATGGTGTACATATCCGTTGCTGCGGTAACGGCGGCTTGGGGTTTCGCCCTTACGGCGAGTCCCTTTTGGCAAACGCCCCAAAAGGAACCAAAAGGTCTCGCCCCGGCGTCCGGCCCCTCGCCTAGGCTCGGCGTTCCTTCGCTCCGGTGTCCATCTGGGGACATCGCCTACGGTTTGCTTCGCTGCACCTCCTCTCGATGTGTGCGGCTCCGCCGCACGGCGCTACGCGCCTGATCCCCAGATGCACACCTCCACTCAGCCTCCCGAAGGGGCGGGCAGATCAAAAGCTGAAGGCGAGCTAACGCTCGGCCTGATGAGTGGTGAAGGTCAACAGCGGGTACGCGGCGTTTGATTTTTGTGGGAGCGGGCTTGCTCGCGAAGGCGGCCTGACAGCCGACCAGTCACTCCCCAGCCGCACCCCATCCTACTGTGGGAGCTGGCTTGCCTGCGAAGACGGCCTACCAACCGACCACTCACTCCCAGCCGCACCCCATCCTGCTGTGGGAGCTGGCTTGCCTGCGAAGGCGGCCTGCCAGCCGACCAATCTCTCCCAGCCGCACCCCATCCTACTGTGGGAGCTGGCTTGCCTGCGAAGGCGGCCTACCAGCCGACCAATCACTCCCAGCCGCACCCCATCCCACTGTGGGAGCTGGCTTGCCTGCGAAGACGGCCTGCCAACCAACCAATCAATCCCGGATGTACTCCATCCCCTGTGGGAGCGAGCTTGCTCGCGAAAGCAACCTGCCAGCCAACCAGCCTTCCGCACCTGCACGCGATCCTGATCCCCCACTCCAGATTTGCTGTTGCTGTGGCTCTAGCTTTTGATCTTGATCCTGCTTTTGATCTCTCGCCCCTTCGGCAGGCCGAGCGGAGGTGTTCATCAGGGGGTTAGGCGCGTAGCGCCGTGCGGCGAAGCCGCACACATCGAGAGGAGGTGCAGCGAAGCAAACCGTAGGCGATGCCCCCTGATGGACACCGTAGCGAGGGAACATC
>NZ_JBNNWE010000103.1:0-22458 GCF_050280905.1 Pseudomonas sp. NPDC086278 | reverse complement strand
CACACCTCCACTCAGCCTCCCGAAGGGGCGGGCAGATCAAAAGCTGCAGGCGAGCTAACGCTCGGCCTGATGAGTGGTGAAGGTCAACAGCGGGTACGCGGCGTTTGATTTTTGTGGAGCGGGCTTGCTCGCGAAGGCGGCCTGACAGCCGACCAATCACTCCCAGCCGCACCCCATTCCCACTGTGGGAGCTGGCTTGCCTGCGAAGGCGGCCTGCCAGCCGACCAATCACTCCCAGCCGCACCCCATTCCCACTGTGGGAGCTGGCTTGCCTGCGAAGACGGCCTGCCAGCCGACCAATCACTCCCAGCCGCACCCCATTCCCACTGTGGGAGCTGGCTTGCCTGCGAAGGCGTCCTGCCAGCCAACCAATCAATCCCGAATGTACTCCATCCCCCTGTGGGAGCGAGCTTGCTCGCGATGACTGACTATCAGCGACGAATCTCTTCTTTCCTGCTCCCGGTTGATCAGGGACGCTCTACCTTCCATTTTTGTGTTGAACAATGTGTAAAAAGCACAGAGCTTTCCCACGCATTTTTCAGGTTGCCGGGTAGGAAGCAGACTCTTTAACCTCTGGCTGTCGCTGAAAACTCAGCGATCGGGTGTGAGAGCCTGAGAACAGATATGTATGAATCTAGCGCCAGTATCACCATAATTGCCGCCCTGCTATTTGCGGTCTGCAATGTTCTATGGCGGCTGTGTGCGGGCGGGCCTCGGTCCGGCCGGTTCTCTGTTCCCGGTTTTCTCACCCTGCACATAGCTGCCACCACTTTCCGTGTGAGAAACGGCGAGTGATGGCTTCCAGCATGAACAGGGAAATTCAGATGAGCAAAGTTGTCCCCGATCCCCCCATCACCACTCAAACCCCCGACATCGAACCTGCCCCGCCCGACGCGCTCCTCCGAGACCGCGAAGCCGTAAAACGCGCCCTCGATTACTACCTCGATCCACCCAGCCAATACGTCGAAAAGCCTCGTCGTCCCAGCACGATGTTCTTGGTCGCGCCGAACACGGACACCGAAAGTCTGCTGGCGCAAGCCTGTGAGTCATTGGCTTCGGCGAGTGTCATGGCCAGCGACTTCGCCACTAACCTGATCGGCCCGCAGCGCAATACAGTGCTGGCGATTCAGCAGATCGTCATGCTGGCGGAGTTGGCGGTAAACCGGGCGCTGGATAACGTCGATCCGCGGGTATAAGTCAGACCGCGTTATCGTTCTTCGCAGGCAAGCCAGCTCCCACAGGGATTGAGCGTGTAGTTGGATTTTGTGAATGCCACAGATCCCCTGTGGGAGCGGGCTTGCTCGCGAAAGCGGTGGGTCAAACACCGCAGGCGTTGGCCGTCAGGCGACGGGCAATAAAAAACGGCGACCACTTCGGTGATCGCCGTTTTTTGTGCGCGCGGTTATCGCATCAAGGCGTCATCAACACTTCAATCGAGCCATCCGCCGTCATGCTGACCTGGCTCGTCCCCGCCTCAACATCCGGCGTTACGGGGGCGCCGTCCATGCTGGCGGCTTTCATCATCATCGGGGCGCGCATGAACGGCTGTGGATAACCGTTGCTGTTCAGGTTGAGGTTGACGATTTTGTAGCTCTTGCCGCCCAAGGCATCGGTGGCCAGTTGTGCGCGAGCCTTGAACGCGGTCACGGCTTCTTTAAGCAGGGCGTCTTCGCTGGCCTTGCGGGTCGGGGTGGCGATGGCGAAGTCCATGCCGCCCATTTTCAGGTCGGTCAGCAGTTCACCGGTCAGCTTGGACAGCGCGGCGAAGTCGGAGCTTTCCAGGCGCAGTTCGGCACGTTCGCGCCAGCCGGTGATTTTCTGGCCCTTGGTGTCGTAGATCGGGTAGCTGTTGCGGCTGCCTTGGCGCAGGGTGACTTCTTTGACCTGCTTGGCCTGGCCCAGCGCCTTGTTCATGGTGGTGCTGACGTCGGCGGCAAGTTTGGCCGGGTCGGTGTTCTGGTCTTCGGTGTAGAGCGTCACGATCATCAGGTCGCGAGCGACTTCCTGGCTGACTTCGGCGCGCAACGAGATCTGGTTGTAATGAAGCTCATCGGCGGCCAGGGCCGGGAGGCTGGCGACGGTGCCAACGCTGAGGGCGAGGAGGGCGGCGCTGCGGCGGAAACTGTGCATGAAAACTCCTTGGACGGTGCGCAGGGGTTAAGGTCCGAGCCTGCGTGAAACCATCAGACTCTAGCTTTAATGATCCGGTTCGCCCAGTTACAACTTCTATACAGATCGATTGCCGATGCCTTTGTGTTGAGGGGGCAAGCCCCCTCAACACAAAGGCATTCGCCAGTGGCTGTGACTGTGGCGGTTTGCCGCACTTTTGCCTGCCCGCCCCCGTGCTTGGTTATACTCCGTGCGATCCGCCTGGAGCGCTCATCAGGAGAGCTCATGCTCGCCCCCGTTCAAATCACTTCCGCGACTCGCCAGAATCTCTGGCGGCTAACGATCATTCGCTCTTTGGTACTCGCCGCGCAGGCCGGTTCTGTCGGGCTGGCCTATTGGTTCAACTTGCTGCCGCTGCCGTGGGTCGAGTTGGCGATGACCCTCGGCTGCTCGATGCTGCTGTGTGCCTTCACCGCCGTGCGCTTGCGCACCTCGTGGCCCGTCACCGAGCTGGAATACGCGCTGCAACTGGCCTGCGATCTGTTTATCCACAGTGCCTTGCTGTATTTCTCCGGTGGCTCGACCAACCCGTTCGTTTCTTATTATCTGGTGCCACTGACCATCGCCGCGGTGACGCTGCCGTGGCGTTATTCGGTCGTTTTGTCGGGCATCGCGCTGACGATGTACACCTTGCTGCTCGCGCGGTTTTATCCGCTGCAAACCTTTCCCAT
Source organism: Pseudomonas sp. NPDC086278 (assembly GCF_050280905.1). NCBI lineage: Bacteria > Pseudomonadati > Pseudomonadota > Gammaproteobacteria > Pseudomonadales > Pseudomonadaceae > Pseudomonas > Pseudomonas sp. NPDC086278. The sequence continues at coordinate 19,618 of NZ_JBNNWE010000103.1, read as the reverse complement.
CGCTCGCGAAAGCTTGCAGGTGTATGGCATGTGGCTGAGTTTTGCCCTGGCCGCCGCCGTGATCACCTTCTTCGCCGCGCGCATGGCCGAAGAGCTGCGCCGCCAGGAAGAATTGCGCGCCATTCGCCGTGAAGAAGGCCTGCGCGATCAGCAGTTGCTGGCCGTTGCGACTCAGGCCGCCGGCGCCGCCCATGAACTGGGCACGCCGCTGGCGACCATGAGCGTGCTGCTCAAGGAAATGCGTCAGGACCATCACGACCCGCTGTTGCAGGACGATCTGAGCGTGCTGCAGGATCAGGTCAAGCTGTGCAAGGAGACCTTGCAGCAACTGGTGCGCGCCGCCGAGGCCAATCGCCGGTTGGCGGTGGAGATGCAGGACGTCACCGATTGGCTCGACGAAGCGCTGAACCGCTGGCACTTGATGCGCCCGGAAGCCAGTTACCGCTTCCAGCGCCTCGGCCAAGGCACCGTGCCGCGCATGGCGCCGCCGCCGGACCTGACGCAAGCGCTGCTGAATTTGCTGAACAACGCCGCCGATGCTTGCCCCGAAGGCTTGCAAGTGACGCTGGACTGGAACGCTGACGACCTGACCATCAGCATTCGCGACCACGGCGCCGGTGTGCCGCTGGCCATTGCCGAGCAGATCGGCAAACCGTTTTTTACCACCAAGGGCAAAGGTTTCGGCCTGGGCCTGTTTTTGAGCAAGGCCAGCGTGACACGCGCCGGCGGCTCAGTGAAACTCTACAGTCATGAGGAAGGCGGCACGCTCACCGAGCTGCGCCTGCCCCGTGTCGCCCGAGGAGACGAACATGAGTGACGAGATCCAAGTAGAAGGCGAAGGCGAAGAACTGCCGCATTTGCTGCTGGTAGACGACGACGCTACCTTCACCCGCGTGATGGCCCGCGCCATGTCCCGCCGTGGTTTTCGCGTCAGCACCGCCGGTTCCGCCGAAGAAGGCCTGACCATCGCCCAGGCCGATATCCCGGACTACGCCGCGCTGGACCTGAAAATGGACGGCGACTCGGGCCTGGTGCTGCTGCCGAAACTGCTCGAGCTCGACCCGGACATGCGCGTGGTGATCCTCACCGGTTATTCGAGCATTGCCACCGCCGTCGAAGCGATCAAGCGCGGCGCCTGCAACTATCTATGCAAGCCGGCCGATGCCGATGATGTGCTGGCGGCGCTGCTGTCCGAACACGCCGACCTCGACACGCTGGTGCCGGAAAACCCGATGTCGGTAGACCGCTTGCAGTGGGAACACATCCAGCGCGTCTTGACCGAGCACGAAGGCAACATCTCCGCCACGGCCCGCGCCCTGGGCATGCACCGCCGCACGCTGCAGCGCAAACTGCAAAAGCGTCCCGTGCGTCGCTGAACCTGCGCTGAACGAATGCCGGCCCTGTCTCGCGACAAACCGAACCGATCATCTATGATCGGTTCGTGCGTGTTCTTTTCTTTATCGAGCCTTTTACATGAATCAGAACGCTGAGTATTCCGCGGTCAACGATGCTGTACGCGGGCAGTTTTTACGCAAAGTCTGGGCGATGACCACGCCTTACTGGCGCAGCGAAGAGAAGGGCAAGGCCTGGACGTTGCTGATTGCCGTGATCGCGTTGTCGCTGTTCAGCGTCGCGATTTCGGTGTGGATCAACAGTTGGTACAAAGATTTTTACAACGCCCTGCAAAAGAAGGACGAAGCGGCCTTCTGGCAGCTCATCCTGTATTTCTGCGGCATTGCGGCGGTGGCGATTCTCGGCGCGGTGTATCGGCTTTACCTGACGCAGATGCTGACCATTCGCTGGCGAGCCTGGCTCACGGAACAGCATTTCGCCCGTTGGCTCGGCAACAAAAACTACTACCAGCTGGAGCAGGGCGGTTACACCGATAACCCGGACCAGCGGATTTCCGAAGACCTCAACAGCTTCACCTCCAACACGTTGGGGTTGGGCCTGGGGCTGATCCGCAACATCGTCAGCCTGGTGTCGTTCTCGATTATTTTGTGGGGCGTGTCGGGCAGTATTGAAGTGATGGGCTTCACCATCCCCGGCTACATGTTCTGGTGCGCGCTGGTGTATGCCGCCGTCGGCAGCTGGCTGACGCATCTGATCGGCCGTCGCTTGATCGGCTTGAACAACCAACAACAACGCTTCGAAGCCGACTTGCGTTTCTCCATGGTCCGGGTTCGCGAGAATGCCGAAAGCATTGCGTTGTACAACGGCGAGCCGAATGAAAACCGTCGCTTGAGCAGTCGCTTCGGGCTGGTTTGGCACAACTTCTGGGACATCATGCGCGTGTCCAAGCGCCTGACGTTCTTCACCTCCGGTTATGGCCAGATCGCGATCATCTTCCCGTTCATCGTGGCCGCGCCGCGTTACTTCGCCGGCAAGATCGAGCTCGGTGAACTGATGCAAATCAACTCCGCGTTCGGCAACGTCCAGGAGAACTTCAGCTGGTTTATCAGCGCGTACTCGGACCTCGCTGCATGGCGCGCCACCTGTGATCGTCTGCTGAGTTTCCGTCAAGCCATGACCGATAACGAAGAGCGGGCACCGGCCATTGATGTGCAAAATCAGGGCTCGGCATTGAAGGTGCACAACCTCGGCCTCGATCTGGCGGACGGTCGTCACCTGCTGACCAATGCCGACATGACCGTGGAGGCGGGCGAGCGCGTGATGCTCAGCGGTCGTTCCGGCAGCGGCAAATCCACCTTGCTGCGGGCGATGGGGCATCTGTGGCCGGCGGGCCACGGCAGTATTCGCCTGCCATCGGCACGCTATCTGTTCTTGCCGCAAAAGCCGTACTTGCCGATTGGTACGTTGCGCGAGGCGTTGAGTTATCCACAGGCTGGCGAAACCTACGCGCACGAGCGCTATGTGCAGGTGCTGGAAACCTGCCGCTTGCCGCACCTGGTGGCGCGTCTCGACGAAGCCAATCACTGGCAGCGCATGCTGTCGCCGGGTGAGCAGCAACGTTTGGCCTTCGCTCGTGCGCTGCTGTACGCACCGCATTGGCTGTACATGGACGAAGCCACGTCGGCGATGGACGAAGAGGACGAAGCGTCGCTGTATCAGGCGTTGATCGATGAGATTCCGGGGCTGAGTATCGTCAGCGTCGGGCATCGCAGCAGTTTGAAACGCTTCCACCCACGGCACATTCGTATCGACAATGGCCATCTGGTGGACCAGACCGTTACTGCCTAGGCACCGCAAATCCCCTGTGGGACTGAGCGTGTGGTGAGGGGGCTTGCTGTGGCGAGGGGGCTTGCCCCCGTTGGACTGCGCAGCAGTCCCCTTTTTTTCAGGGCCGCTTCGCGACCCAACGGGGGCAAGCCCCCTCGCCACACAAGCCCCCTGCCATAGGTTTGCTCCCACAGTTCCGCTCCCACAAGGGGCATGGTGTTTAACCCCGACGGTGATCGTACAACCGCGTTGAGCTATGATGCGGTTTCAGCCGAATTTTCGAGACAGACGTACCCCATGGAAAACCCGATCGACGTACCACGCCTCCCTCGCAAGCGCCGCAGCCTCGCACAGGAACTGGTGACGGTGCTGTCCGAGCAGATCCGCGACGGCCAACTCAAACGCGGCGATAAACTGCCTACCGAGTCGGCGATCATGGAGGCCCATGGCGTCAGCCGCACGGTGGTGCGCGAAGCGATTTCCCGTTTGCAGGCCGCCGGCCAAGTGGAAACCCGCCACGGCATCGGCACCTTCGTGCTCGACACCCCGAGCCCAAGTGGCTTCCGCATCGACCCGGCCACGGTGGTCACTTTGCGTGATGTGCTGGCGATTCTGGAATTGCGCATCAGCCTCGAAGTGGAGTCCGCCGGCCTCGCCGCGCAACGCCGCAGCGCCGAACAGTTGGCCTTGATGCGTGCCGCGCTGGACGCCCTCAACGAGAGCGCTTCCCACGCCAGCGATGCCGTGGCGTCCGACTTCCAGTTCCACCTGCAAATCGCACTGTCGACCGGTAACCGCTATTTCACCGACATCATGACCCACCTGGGCACCAGCATTATTCCGCGCACCCGCCTCAACTCCGCGCGTCTGGCCCATGACGACCAGCAGCATTACATGGGTCGCCTGAGCCGCGAGCACGAAGAAATCTACGACGCGATTGCGCGCCAGGATTCGGACGCGGCCCGCGCCGCGATGCGCCTGCACCTGACCAACAGCCGCGAACGGTTGCGTCATGCGCATGAAGAGGCTGAGGCGCAGCGGGGTTAACCGGCGCAGTGTTCTGCGGCTCATAAACCCCACTTCCCCCGCGCCTCGTCCTTTAAAGGGCGCAGGCGCACGCCGTTTTCAATCCTCTATGTGAAGCAGCAGCGGTTCCGAACAGGGCTCCAGGCTCGACTCATCCGCGAATTTGTAACGCAGCTCGATGGTTTGGTTGCGGTATTTGTGCAGCTCGGTCTTGGGGACCTTCAGTTCAATGCCCGTGAGTTTTACCGCTTCGTCGCGGGTATCGTCCCAGCGTCCGGTCGGTGCTTCCTGGCCGGTCCAGTCAGGCGTTTGCGTATCTGCGCCGAGGATCGGGTAGACATCCCAGTTCGCGGCAATCTCAGCAGAATCCGGAACGGCGATGCTCAGAGACTCGCCCAGGCTGGACAGCTTGACCGTGGCGGCGTTGGGTGAAGTCAGGTCTGGAAATTGGGGAAGGGTCGGGGTGGCAAATTGCATCATCGAGTACGCTCCATGCGAAGTCGGCCATGATCCATTCATGGCGCGTTTTGCACTGTAAGGAGCTCTCTGGCGATGTGCTGAAGGGGAGTGTGACGATTCTTTGCAAGGACCACTGAGCTTTCTGAAAAGCCTGGCTACGCCGCACGACAGTGAAGCCAGCGGTTACAAACAACACGCCCGCGTCATTGCGGACGCGGCCCGCGCGACGATGCGGTTGCATTTGACGAATAGTCGGGAACGGCTGCGCCATGCCCATGAAGAGGCGGAGGCGCAGCGGGGGTAGGCGATTACTTGGCGATGTCTGTTTGGTAATCGACGTACTCGATTGTGTTATCGAATAACACCTTGAATTTTTTCTGGGTTATCACCCAATTCACCTCGGGAATTGCCTCAAACTCAACGAGGTTTCCGACCTGTACGGAGAGATCGAACTCTGGAGTTACCTCCAAGGCCGCGTGGTTGCTTCTCGCGGGAAAGGTGAAGCGGTGAATTGTCTTCATGGACGACTGCCTGACTGTTGATTGACCCAAGTATTAAGCGGTGACGTGCATTGGCTCGATACTGTAAGAAATACCAGTTTCGACGAGCGGTCAGCTCGTTCTGCGGTTTCTGAAAAAACGCTTTCGAGAGCAAGCCCGCTCCCACAGGGGATCTTCGGTGGACACACAATGTGTGAACACCATCGATCAAATGTGGGAGCGGGCTTGCTCGCGAAGAGGCCGGCAGCCTCAACGCAGTAACCTCAGCCAGCCTTCAAAATCGACCGATCCACCCGCACCGCCAGTTCAACCGCCCCAGCCTTGGCCTCAAAAGCCACCAGCCCCTGAGCATCCACGACTCCCCGGGCAATCGGCACACCCTTGGACAACAACTCCAGTGGCGCACCTTTCAATGATTGGCCTGAAGCCAATTCCAATTTCACTTTAATCGTCATCTTCAGATTTCCCTATCAGGCCACGTTGCCAGTCGGGTGGTAATCCTTGAGCAGCAGGTAAGTGCTCCAGCCCCACCAGTCATCGACGGTGGCGGTGTCGTTGAGGTTGTTGACGTCCTTGCGCCGCAGCACCTTGTTGCCTTCCATGCGGAACAACGGTGAAAAGTTGCCCGCCAGGTTCAGCACCGCTTGCAGATCCGGCATCTTTTTCAGCGCGCCAAAGTTGCCGGGCGACGGGGCGATCCCGCTGAGATATGCGGCAAACACTTCATCCGCCGACACCTGGACCGCTTGATTCACCTGGGCGAGATTCGCGCTGTCGATGGCATCGAAATAGCGTTTGTCGCCATACGCACGCCATTGAGCGCCGTCGCCGTTGCGCACATTGAGGCCGAACTTGCTGTCCTCGTCGTGCATGAACCGCGTGATCAGCGAACCCAGGTCACTCGGCGTGACCACCGCTGCCAGCTGTTTACGCGGCACGCGCAAATGGCCGGCGGAGAACAGGTCGGTCAGGTAATGATCGGCAAATGCATTCATCGCGTAAGCCAGTTCCAACGATTTGTCGTCGCCGCTGGCGTGAGCCTTGACCGCTTGTTGCAGTGCCGCGGCATGCCCGGCGATGTAGGCAAGCAGCGCCCATTCGGCGAAGTGGTCGGCGTTATTGGCGGCCAGTTTCAGGTAGCGCCCCAAGGGCAGCAGCGCAGAGACAAAACTGCCGCCGCCGGTGATTTTGTTCCACTCTTGCGACAACGTATCTCCCAGCGCGTCGTACGCCTCATGCGCCTGCTTGCCGTCCCTGATGGCCTGTTTAACCGCGTCGATTTCCTTCTGCATGACGCCGAGGATCAGCTTCGCCTCGGCATTCGCCGCCGGCAATACGGCCAGTGAATTGAAAGCGTTATTAAAACGCTGGATGCGCTCGGCAGCGCTGGCGCCTTCGCTGACGGGACGGTCGGGAATGCCATAAAAGTCGCCGCCCAAGGCGACGATCTGGCCGTAGGTCAGCGCCAACCCGTTCGGCAGGTGCAGCTCTACCTGCGAAGCCGCAACAGCAGGGGCGTCCTTGATGAAACGCAGCAGCGTGCTGTCACCAATCGCGGTGTGTTCGCCGCCCTCGAACTTCAGCGGCGGCTTGCCGTTCAAGGCTTTGCCGGCCGAAGCGTCGGGCTGGTCGTTGTGGTCGCCGAGTTGCAATAGCAGCGCGTCGTTGCCAGTGATGGCGATGCCCTGCTCGGTGAAAAGATCATCGAGGTTGGCGATGATCGACTTGGGTTTTTCCTGCGTTGATGTGTGTAGACCTGACATTTCTGGCTCCTTGATATGTCGTCGGTATGTGTTTCGAATAACTGTACATATATACAGTCACTCGGTGCATAGGTGAGAAATTTCCTACGTCAAGAAAATCCCTTTCCGACTCAAAACTTGAGGTTGGCGATGAAATGCAGTTGACGGTTATTATTTAAGTTGTACGATGACCTACAACTCGGCGAAGGCTGAACGGTTTCCTCACACACAAACGTTGCTACCCAGGGTGTTCGAATAATGAATCCACAAGAACTGAAGTCCATCCTCTCTTCCGGCCTGCTGTCTTTCCCGGTCACCGATTTCAATGCTCAGGGCGATTTCCATCGCGCGGGCTACATCAAACGTCTCGAATGGCTGGCCCCATACGGCGCCACGGCATTGTTCGCCGCGGGCGGCACCGGTGAGTTCTTCTCTCTGGCGGCCAGCGAATATTCGGAAATCATCAAGACTGCCGTCGACACCTGCGAAACCAGCGTGCCGATTTTGGCCGGCGTGGGCGGGTCGACCCGTCAAGCCATCGAATACGCACAGGAAGCCGAGCGTCTGGGCGCCAAGGGCCTGTTGCTGCTGCCGCATTACCTGACCGAAGCCAGCCAGGACGGCGTTGCCGCCCACGTTGAAGCCGTGTGCAAATCGGTGAAAATCGGCGTCGTGGTCTACAACCGTAACGTCTGCCGCCTGACCGCGCCGTTGCTGGAACGCCTGGCCGAGCGCTGCCCGAACCTGATCGGCTACAAGGATGGCCTGGGCGATATCGAGTTGATGGTGTCGATCCGTCGCCGCCTCGGTGATCGTTTCAGCTACCTGGGCGGTTTGCCGACCGCCGAAGTCTACGCCGCTGCTTATAAGGCGCTGGGCGTACCGGTTTACTCGTCGGCGGTGTTCAACTTCATCCCGAAAACCGCGATGGATTTCTACCACGCCATCGCCCGCGAAGATCACGCCACCGTTGGCAAGATCATCGACGACTTCTTCCTGCCGTACCTCGACATCCGTAACCGCAAGTCCGGTTATGCAGTGAGCATCGTCAAGGCCGGGGCAAAGATTGCCGGCTACGACGCAGGCCCTGTGCGTGCACCGCTGACCGACCTGACCGGCGAAGAGTACGAAATGCTCGCCGCGTTGATCGACAAGCAAGGCGCGCAATAAACACTGACTAAACAGGGCCGCTGAGCAATCAGCGGCTTTTTGCGTGAGGAGACATTCAAGTGGCAGATGCAAAGCGTTTTGATAACTACATCAACGGTGAATGGGTTGCCGGCAGCGAATACTGCGCCAACATCAACCCGTCCGAACTGACCGATACCATCGGCAACTACGCCAAGGCCGATCTGGCCCAAGTCCACGCCGCCATCGACGCCGCGCGCGCCGCGTTCCCGGCCTGGTCGACGTCGGGCATTCAGGCTCGTCACGACTCGCTGGACAAAGTCGGTACCGAAATCCTCGCCCGCCGCGAAGAACTCGGCACCCTGCTGGCGCGTGAAGAAGGCAAGACCTTGCCTGAAGCCATCGGCGAAGTGACCCGCGCCGGTAACATCTTCAAGTTCTTCGCCGGTGAAACCTTGCGTCTGTCCGGCGACTACCTGCCGTCGGTGCGTCCGGGAGTGAACGTTGAAGTCACCCGCGAAGCGCTGGGCGTTGTGGGCCTGATCACGCCATGGAACTTCCCGATTGCGATCCCAGCGTGGAAAATCGCCCCGGCCCTGGCCTACGGCAACTGCGTGGTACTCAAACCGGCCGATCTGGTTCCGGGTTGCGCCTGGGCCTTGGCTGAAATCATCTCCCGCGCAGGCTTCCCGGCCGGCGTGTTCAACCTGGTGATGGGCAGCGGTCGTGTGGTTGGCGACGCGCTGGTACAGAGCCCGAAAGTCGACGGCATCAGCTTCACCGGTTCTGTCGGTGTGGGTCGTCAGATCGCCGTCAGCTGCGTCTCGCGCCAAGCGAAAGTCCAGCTGGAAATGGGCGGCAAGAACCCGCAGATCATTCTCGACGACGCCGATCTGAAACAAGCGGTCGAGCTGTCGGTACAGAGCGCGTTCTACTCCACCGGTCAGCGTTGCACCGCGTCGAGCCGCTTCATCGTCACCGCCGGCATCCACGACAAGTTCGTCGAAGCCGTGGCCGAGCGCATGAAGTCGATCAAGGTCGGCCACGCGTTGAAAGCGGGCACCGACATCGGTCCAGTGGTTTCCCAGGCTCAGCTTGAGCAAGACCTGAAGTACATCGACATCGGCCAGTCCGAAGGTGCGCGTCTGGTCAGCGGCGGCGGTCTGGTGACGTGCGACACCGAAGGCTACTTCCTGGCGCCAACGCTGTTTGCCGACAGCGAAGCCGCGATGCGTATCAGCCGTGAAGAGATCTTCGGCCCGGTGGCCAACGTGGTTCGCGTCGCGGATTACGAAGCGGCACTGGCCATGGCCAACGACACCGAATTCGGTCTGTCGGCGGGCATCGCCACCACCTCGCTGAAGTACGCCAACCACTTCAAACGCCACTCCCAGGCCGGGATGGTGATGGTCAACCTGCCGACCGCCGGCGTGGATTACCACGTTCCGTTCGGTGGGCGTAAAGGTTCATCCTATGGCTCCCGCGAGCAAGGTCGCTACGCGCAAGAGTTCTACACGGTCGTGAAGACCAGCTACGTCGGCTCCTGATACACCGCTGTGCCTGTGGGAGCCGGCTTGCCTGCGATGGCATCACCGCGTTGTGACTGACACTGCGCGGTGCCTGCATCGCGGGCAAGCCCGGCGCCCACAACAGCCAGATCCGAAGATATTGTTATTACCCGCATAAAAATAATCAGTGGGAGTACATCTACATGCAAGCGACCAAGCCGACTCACGTCCGCTATTTGATCCTGCTCATGCTGTTTCTGGTGACCACGATCAACTATGCCGACCGGGCCACTATCGCCATCGCGGGCTCCAGCCTGCAAAAAGACCTCGGCATCGACGCGGTCACCCTCGGTTACATCTTCTCCGCATTCGGTTGGGCCTACGTGGCCGGGCAAATTCCCGGTGGCTGGCTGCTGGACCGGTTCGGTTCGAAAAAAGTCTATGCGCTGAGCATCTTCACCTGGTCGCTGTTCACCGTGTTGCAGGGCTACGTCGGTGAGTTCGGCATGTCCACGGCCATCGTTGCGCTGTTCATGCTGCGCTTTTTGGTCGGCCTGGCTGAAGCGCCATCCTTCCCCGGCAATGCGCGCATCGTCGCGGCCTGGTTCCCCACCGCTGAACGCGGCACCGCTTCGGCGATTTTCAACTCGGCGCAATACTTCGCCACCGTATTGTTCGCGCCGTTGATGGGCTGGATCGTCTACAGCTTCGGCTGGCAGCACGTGTTCGTGGTGATGGGCGGTATCGGCATGGTGTTCTCGCTGATCTGGCTGAAAGTTATCCACAGCCCACGCCAACACCCGATGATCAATGACGCCGAGTTCCAGCACATCGCCGACAACGGCGGCATGGTCGATATGGACCAGGACAAAGGCACCGGCAAAAAGGTTGATGGCCCGAAGTGGGACTACATTCGCCAGTTGCTGACCAACCGCATGATGCTGGGCGTGTACCTCGGCCAGTACTGCATCAACGGCATCACGTATTTCTTCCTGACCTGGTTCCCGGTGTACCTGGTGCAGGAACGCGGCATGACCATTCTCAAGGCCGGTTTCATTGCCTCGTTGCCGGCGATCTGCGGCTTCATCGGCGGTGTGCTTGGCGGGGTGATTTCCGATTACCTGCTGCGCAAGGGCCACTCCCTGACCTTCGCGCGCAAGGCGCCGATCATTGCCGGTTTGCTGGTCTCCAGCAGCATCGTGGCTTGCAACTATGTCGATATCGAATGGATGGTCGTCGGCTTCATGGCCCTCGCGTTCTTCGGCAAAGGCGTGGGTGCGCTGGGCTGGGCCGTGGTGTCCGACACCTCGCCGAAACAGATCGCCGGTTTGAGTGGCGGCCTGTTCAACATGTTCGGCAACATCGCGTCGATCACCACCCCGATCGTGATCGGTTACATCATCAGCGCCACCGGCTCGTTCAAATGGGCGCTGGTGTTTGTCGGTTGCAACGCACTGGTCGCAGTGTTCAGCTACCTGGTGATCGTCGGCCCGATCAAGCGTGTGGTCCTGAAAGAACCACCCGTGGGCGGTCCTGAAACCAACAACAAATTGTCACAAGCGCATACCTGAGGAGCGGCGTCATGCAGTTGATTGAACATTCCGACTCGCCGCGCTACATCCGCCTGCACGCGCGGGACAACGTAGTGATCGTGGTCAATGACCAAGGCGTGCCCGCCGGCACCGAGTTTCCCGATGGCCTGGTAACCGTGGACTTCGTGCCGCAGAGCCACAAAGTCACGCTCGAGGATATTCCCGAAGGCGGCCAGGTGATTCGCTACGGCCAGACCATTGGCTACGCGTTGCAGCCGATTCCGCGCGGCAGCTGGGTCAAGGAAGATCAACTGCGCATGCCCACCGCGCCACCGCTGGACAGCTTGCCGCTGTCCACCGAAGTGCCGGCGCCGCAGGCCGCGCTGGAAGGCTTCACCTTCGAGGGTTATCGCAACGCCGACGGCACTGTCGGCACGCGCAATATTCTGGGGATCACCACCACCGTTCAATGCGTGACCGGCGTGCTCGATCACGCCGTCAAGCGCATCAAGGACGAGTTGCTGCCCAAATACCCGAACGTCGATGACGTGGTCGCGATCACTCACAGTTACGGCTGTGGCGTGGCGATTACCGCCACCGACGCCTACATCCCGATCCGCACCGTGCGTAACCTGGCGCGCAACCCGAACCTGGGCGGCGAAGCGTTGGTCATCAGCCTCGGTTGCGAAAAATTGCAGGCCGGGCAGGTGATGCACGAGGGCGACAGCTCGGTGGACCTGAGCGATCCGTGGCTGTACCGCTTGCAGGATTCGAGTCACGGTTTCACCGAGATGATCGAGCAGATCATGGAACTGGCCGAAACCCGTCTGAAGAAGCTCGATCAACGTCGCCGCGAAACGGTGCCGGCGTCCGAGTTGATCCTGGGCATGCAGTGCGGCGGCAGCGATGCGTTCTCCGGCATCACCGCCAACCCGGCGCTGGGGTTTGCCTCGGACCTGTTGCTGCGGGCGGGCGCGACGGTGATGTTTTCCGAAGTCACCGAAGTGCGTGACGCCATTTACCTGCTGACCTCGCGTGCCGAAACTGAGGCCGTGGCGCAGGAACTGGTGCGGGAGATGGATTGGTACGACCGTTACCTGGCCAAGGGTGAAGCGGATCGCAGCGCCAACACCACGCCGGGCAACAAGAAGGGCGGGCTGTCGAACATTGTCGAGAAGTCCCTGGGCTCGATCGTCAAATCCGGCAGCAGCGCGATCAACGGGGTGCTTGGCCCTGGCGAGCGCTTCAAGCGCAAAGGCCTGATTTTCTGCGCGACCCCGGCCAGTGATTTTGTCTGCGGGACGTTGCAGTTGGCGGCGGGGATGAACCTGCATGTGTTCACCACCGGACGCGGTACGCCGTATGGTCTGGCGATGGCGCCGGTGGTAAAGGTCTCGACGCGCACTGAACTGGCGCAGCGCTGGCCAGACCTGATCGACATCGATGCCGGGCGAATTGCGACCGGGCGCGCTTCGATTGAAGACTTGGGCTGGGAGTTGTTCCACTACTACCTGGACGTGGCCAGCGGCAAGAAACAGACGTGGGCCGAGCAGCACAAACTGCATAACGACATCACCCTGTTCAATCCAGCGCCGATCACTTAAGGCCGAGTTGCCTGCTTCGCGAGCAAGCCCGCTCCCACTTTTGATCTCCAGTGTTTATGAGATCAGTGTGGGAGCGGGCTTGCTCGCGAAAGCGGCCGACCTGACGCCGAAGTCCCCGGTGGCTTATCATTCGCCCCTTAATGACGCCCACCCAAGGTAACTCCCGGCATGCTGGCAATTTTCCTCGAAACCCTGAACATCACCGCGCCGGTGTTTGCCATGCTGTTTCTGGGGGTGTTGCTCAAGCGCATCGACTGGATCAACGACAATTTCATCCACACCGCGTCGGCCCTGGTGTTCAACGTCACCATGCCGGCGTTGCTGTTTCTGGGCATCCTGCACGCCGACCTGCGCGCCGCGCTGCAACCGGCGCTGCTGATCTACTTTTCGATTGCAACGCTGGTGGGTTTCGCCATCGCCTGGGGCTGGGCGATCTGGAAGTGCCCACGGGAAGACCGGGGCATCTACACCCAAGGCGCGTTTCGCGGCAACAACGGGGTGATCGGTCTCGCACTGGCGGCAAGCATGTACGGCGATTACGGGATTTCCCTCGGGGCGATTCTCGCGGCGCTGGTGATCCTGTTTTACAACACGCTGTCGACCATTGTGCTGGCGGTGTATAGCCCGGTGATCAAGTCCGATCCGTGGAGCATCTGCAAAAGCGTGATGGCCAACCCGCTGATCGTCAGCGTGTTCGCAGCGGCGCCGTTTGCCTATTTCAAGATTGGCCTGCCGGGCTGGCTGGAAACGTCTGGCCAATACCTGGCGCAAACCACCTTGCCGCTGGCGTTGATCTGCATCGGTGGCACGCTGTCGCTGGCGGCGTTGCGCAAGAGCGGCAACATGGCGCTGAGTTCAAGCCTGGTGAAGATGATCGGTCTGCCGGTGCTGGCGACCGTGGGGGCTTGGCTGTGGGGCTTTCGTGGCGCGGAGTTGGGGATTCTGTTCCTGTACTTCGGCAGCCCGACCGCCGCCGCCAGTTTTGTCATGGCCCGTCAGGCCAATGGCAACCATGAACTGGCGGCGGCGATCATTGTGATCACCACGTTGATGGCGGCGGTGACCACCAACATCGGGATCTTTTTGTTGCAGTGGGGCGGGTGGATCTAGCTTCGGGGTTTGTGCTGTTCTTTCGGGCCTCTTCGCGAGCAAGCCCGCTCGCACATTTGATCTCCAGCGGACACAAAATTTGTGTACGGCTCGGTCCAATGTGGGAGCGGGCTTGCTCGCGAAGACGGCCGACCAGTCACCGCAAAAAACCGCGACTTACTCCGGCTTCTGGTATGTGTCGATCACTTCCTGCGCCGCCCGAAACGCATCAATCGCCGCCGGCACACCGGCATACACCGCGCAATGCAGCAGCGCTTCGCGGATTTCTTCGACGGTGCAACCGTTGTTCAGCGCACCGCGCACATGACCTTTCAACTCTTGCGGGCACTTCAACGCGGTCAGCGCGGCGAGGGTGATCAGGCTGCGGGTTTTCAGCGGCAGGCCCTCGCGATTCCACACGCTGCCCCACGCGTGTTCATTGACGAAATCCTGTAGTGGCTGAGTGAACTCGGTGGCATTGCCCAGCGCTCGGTCGACGAAGGCGTCGCCCATCACTTGGCGGCGGACTTCAACGCCAGGCTTTTTAGTGTCGGTCATGGCAGTTCCTTTTTGTGGTGTTGGCGACGCCAGGCGCGCAGCGAGGTGAACAGCAGAAACGCCACCAGCGCCGGCAGGACGAAAAACAGCATCAGGTGTTCGAGCTTGCCGGCCAGCGGCATGCCGGTGGTGAACGACACCACGTGCAGGCCGTAAGCCAGGTACAAACCCAGGCACAGCAACCCTTCGGCGCGGGTTACGCGATAGCCGGTGTAGAACAGCGGCAGGCACAGCAACGCAACACCCAGCATCACCGGCAAGTCGAAATCCAGGGCGTTGGGCGAGACCGATAAGGGCGACGGTGCGATCAGGGCAGTGAAGCCGAGCACACCCAAAAGGTTGAACAAATTGCTGCCGATCACGTTGCCGACGGCGATGTCGCGCTGGCCGCGCAACGCGGCGATCAACGAGGTGGCCAGCTCCGGTAACGAAGTACCGATGGCGACGATGGTCAGGCCGATGATTCGCTCCGACAGCCCCAGGTCGGTAGCCACCGCGACGGCGGCGCCCAGCAACAAATGCCCGGCATACACCAGCATCGCCAGCCCGGCAAATATCATCATCAGGCTGCTGAACCATGGCGCGCGGTGGCTGTGCGGATCGCTCGACGGCGGGCGCGACGAATGCCGCGACTGACGCAGCAACAAGCCCAGGTACAACGCCAGCGCGGCGAGCAGAATGACGCCGTCGAGGCGGGTCAGTTCTTCGTTCCAGGCCAGGATAAACACCAGCACGCTGGCGCCGATCATCAGCGGAATATCCAGGCGCACCAATTGCCGCGAGACCCGCAACGGAATGATCAGCGCCGAAAGCCCGAGGGTGACAAGGATGTTGAAGATGCTGCTGCCGATCACGCTGCCGACGGCGATGTCGGCGTTCTGCGCCAGGGTGGCTTGCAGGCTGACCGCCATTTGCGGCGCGCTGCTGCCGAGGGCGACGATGGTCAGGCCGATGATCAGCGGTCGTACTTGCAGGCGAGCCGCCAGGCGCACGGCGGCGCGCACCATCAACTCGGCGCCGGCGATCAGCAACAGCAGGCCGCCGAACAATTCGATCAGGTTGATCAGGGGTAAATCGGCAAGTCCGAAAATGATCGCTGCTCCGGTCTGTCAGTCGTCGAGGGCTTGTACGCGAACCTGCGCGGTGCCACTTCGGAGCATACCCAGTTGTTCGGCGGCCTCGTGTGAAAGATCAATCAGGCGGCCACGGGTGTGCGGCCCGCGATCATTGATACGGACCACGCAAGACTTGTCGTTGCTGAGGTTGGTGACCTTCACCCGCGTGCCAAAGGGCAATTGGCGATGCGCGGCGGTCAGGGAATTCTGGTTGAAACGCTCGCCACTGGCGGTGCGTTTACCTTGGTGTTTGGCGCCGTAATAGGACGCGGTGCCGGTCTTGTCGTAACCGTGTGGGTCGATGACATCGTTGCTGGCGCAGCCGGCCAGCAGAGAGAGCAGGGCGCAGGCGCCCAGTAGACGCTTCATTCAGAGGGTTCCACAAACAAATGTGGGAGCGGGCGTGTTGTTGGCAGCTGGGCTTTTGTGGCGAGGGGGCTTGCCCCCGTTGGGCTGCGAAGCCGCCCCAAAACTTGAAGACTCGGTGTCAGATATAACGCGAGTTCAGAAATGGGGGCCGCTTCGCGACCCAACGGGGGCAAGCCCCCTCGCCACAGCAGACCCATGGCCACGGCAAGTCCGCTCCCACAGGGGGTTGAGCCAGTTTTGAATGCTGGCTCCATTCCAATCAGCCTTCGAGCTTGCTTTTCAGCAGTTCGTTGACCTGTTGCGGGTTGGCCTTGCCTTTGGAGGCTTTCATGGCCTGGCCGACGAAGAAGCCGAACATCTTGCCGCGTTTGGCTTCGTCAGCCGCACGGTATTGCTCGACCTGTTCCGCGTTGGCCGCGAGCATTTCGTCGAGTACCGCCGAAATTGCGCCGCTGTCGGTAACTTGCTTGAGGCCACGTTTTTCGATGATCTCGTCCGCGCTGCCTTCGCCGTTGGCCATCGCCTCAAACACCACCTTGGCGATCTTGCCGGAGATGGTGTTGTCGGTGATGCGCAGCAACATGCCGCCCAGTTGCTCGGCCGAGACCGGCGACTGGTCGATGTCCAGGCCCTGTTTGTTCAACAGGCTGCCCAACTCAACCATGACCCAGTTGGCCGCCAGTTTGGCGTCGCCGCCGATGCCCGCGACTTTCTCGAAGTAATCGGCTTGCTCGCGGCTGGTGGCCAGCACGCTGGCGTCATAGACCGACAGACCGAACTGCGCCTGGAAGCGCTCGCGTTTTTGTGGCGGCAATTCCGGCAGAGTGGCGCGCACTTCGTCGAGGAACGAGTTTTCGATGACCACCGGCAGCAAGTCCGGATCAGGGAAGTAACGGTAGTCGTTGGCTTCCTCTTTGCTGCGCATCGGACGGGTTTCGTCCTTGTTCGGATCGTACAGGCGGGTCTGCTGGATCACTTTGCCGCCGTCTTCAATCAGCTCGATCTGGCGCTGCACTTCACTGTTGATCGCTTTCTCGATGAAGCGGAACGAGTTGACGTTCTTGATCTCGCAGCGGGTGCCGAATTCAACCTGGCCTTTCGGGCGGATCGACACGTTGCAGTCGCAACGCAGCGAGCCTTCGGCCATGTTGCCGTCGCAGATGCCCGGTAACGCACCAGCGCGTGGACGGTCTTGACGTAGGCCACGGCTTCCTTGGCGCTGCGCATGTCCGGTTCGGAAACGATTTCCAGCAGCGGCGTGCCGGCACGGTTCAGGTCGATGCCGGTGGCGCCGTTGAACTCTTCGTGCAGGCTTTTACCGGCGTCTTCTTCCAGGTGCGCACGGGTGACGCCGACACGTTTGATCGTGCCGTCCTCCATGGCGATGTCCAGGTGGCCCTTGCCGACAATCGGCAATTCCATCTGGCTGATCTGATAGCCCTTGGGCAGGTCCGGGTAGAAATAGTTTTTACGGGCGAACACGTTGTGCTGGCCGATCTCGGCATCGATAGCCAGGCCGAACATCACCGCCATGCGCACCGCTTCCTGGTTCAGCACCGGCAACACGCCGGGCATGCCCAGGTCGACCAGGCTGGCCTGGGTATTCGGCTCGGAACCGAACGTGGTGGAACTACCGGAAAAGATTTTCGACCGGGTGGTGAGCTGGGTATGAATCTCCAGCCCGATCACGACTTCCCATTGCATGTGTTTCTCCTCAGAAGCCGGTTGGGGTGCGGGTGTGCCAGTCAGTGTTCAGCTGGTACTGATGGGCCACATTGAGCAATCGGCCTTCCTGGAAATACGGGGCGAGCAATTGCACGCCGACCGGCAGACCGTCGACAAAGCCGGCGGGCATGGACAAGCCCGGCAGACCGGCGAGGTTGGCGGTGATGGTGTAGACGTCTTCCAGGTAGGCAGCGACCGGGTCGCTGTTCTTGGCGCCCAGCTTCCAGGCCGGGTTCGGCGTGGTCGGGCCGAGGATGATGTCGACCTCATTAAAGGCGGCCATGAAGTCGTTCTTCACCAGACGGCGAATCTTTTGCGCTTTCAGGTAGTAGGCATCGTAGTAACCGGCCGACAGTGCGTAGGCGCCGACCATGATCCGGCGCTGCACTTCCGGGCCGAAACCTTCGCCGCGCGAGCGTTTGTACAGGTCGACCAGGTCTTTCGGGTCTTCACAGCGGTGGCCGAAGCGCACACCGTCGAAACGCGAGAGGTTGGACGAGGCTTCTGCCGGGGCGATCACGTAGTACGCAGGAATCGCGTGCTGCATGTTCGGCAGGCTGATTTCCTTGATCACGGCGCCGAGCTTTTCCAGTTCCTTGACGCTGTTGTGGATCAGTTCGGCGATACGCGGGTCGAGCCCGGCGCTGAAATACTCTTTCGGCACGCCGATGCGCAGGCCTTTCAGCGAATCGTTGAGGCTGGCGCTGTAATCCGGCACGGGCTCGTCGATGCTGGTGGAGTCGTTTGTGTCGAAGCCGGCCATGCCTTGCAGCAGGATCGCGCAGTCTTCGGCGGTGCGCGCCAACGGGCCGCCCTGATCGAGGCTGGAGGCGTAAGCGATCATGCCCCAGCGCGAAACGCGACCGTATGTCGGTTTCAGGCCGGTCAGGTTGGTGAACGCGGCGGGCTGGCGAATCGAGCCGCCCGTGTCGGTCGCAGTGGCCGCTGGCAACAGGCGCGCGGCAACCGCCGCCGCTGAACCGCCGGACGAACCGCCCGGCACGTGTTCCAGGTTCCACGGGTTTTTCACCGCGCCGTAGTAGCTCGACTCGTTGGCCGAGCCCATGGCGAATTCGTCCATGTTGGTCTTGCCCAGCGTGACAGCACCGGCGGCGGCCAGTTTGGCAACGACGGTGGCGTCGTACGGCGCTTTGAAGTTGTCGAGCATCTTCGAGCCGCAACTGGTGCGGATGCCCTGAGTGCAGAACAGGTCTTTGTGCGCGATCGGCGCGCCAAGCAGGGCGCCGCTCTCACCGTTGGCGCGGCGTGCGTCAGCGGCTTTCGCCTGCTGGAGCGCCAGGTCTTCGGTGAGGCTGATGAAGCTGTTGAGCTGAGGATCGAGCTGGGCGATACGCGCCAGCAGGGTTTTGGTCAGCTCTTCGGAAGAAAACTTTTTATCGGCGAGACCGCGGGCGATCTCGGCCAGAGTCAATTGATGCATTGCAGGCTCTTTCCCTTTAGTCGATGACTTTCGGAACCAGGTACAGGCCGTTTTCGACCGCTGGTGCGATGGACTGATAGGCCTCGCGATGATTGGTCTCGGTCACGACGTCGGCACGCAGGCGCTGGCTGGCTTCCAGTGGGTGGGCCAGCGGCTCGATACCATCGGTATTGACCGCCTGCATTTCGTCGACCAGCCCGAGAATGCTGTTCAGGGCCGAAGTGATGTGTGGAAGATCGGCATCATTAAGGCCAAGGCAGGCCAAATGTGCGATTTTTTCCACGTCGGAGCGTTCAAGCGCCATTGCGATTCTCCAGTGGAAAACAGAACGGACGGCGTCCGTGTGTTAGATTGTCGGAACACTACCGCATTTCTACGGTCATAAGGCCGCGATTGTGGGGGTTGGTGCACAGAAAAGCGGCCAATTTAACATATTGGCGCCTTGCCCAAAATCCCTGTCGTTGTTAGAGTTTGCCGCACTTTTTTACCCCACGCGTTGCCTAGGGTCCCTTTCCCATGTTCAAGAAACTGCGTGGCATGTTTTCCACGGACTATTATCAGTGCGAAGTGGCTACAGAATTCAAGCCGCTCGGCACTACCCTGAAGGGGGCACCATGAAAGAGAAAATCCAAAACTGGCTGC
>NZ_JBNNWE010000102.1:0-22518 GCF_050280905.1 Pseudomonas sp. NPDC086278 | reverse complement strand
CAAGTCGATGAACGAGCAACTGAGCGCATTGACCGCCACCACCCGCTCGTTGGCAGATGGCATGTCCAGAACCCAGGACAGCATGAGCCGGATCGCGGTTGGCAGCACCCGGATGGTCGGCTCAATCGACGAAAGCCGTGTGGTCGTCAGCAGTGCCATCCGATCCCTGGCCGACACCCTGAGCGGGTTGTCCCAGGACGGGGCTTCGGTGGTGCGTCAAATGATGTCCATGGAGCAGGTGCTGATCGCGGATACCGCCCACTCCCAGCGCATGACGCAAAGCATGCAGGTACAACAAGACGCCATGCTCGAACTGGTGGGCCATATTTCTTCGCTGTCCACGGCGGCTGCCATGGGCGACGAAGTGTTCCTGCAACAGTTGGTGGCTGACGAGGAGGTGCAACATGTCGCGCAATAAATTTGCCTTCGCCTTGCTGCTCTCGGTCACGAGCATGGCCATGTTGAATATGTCCTGCGCCAGCGCGATAGAGATGCCGGCGGGTGCGAGCACTTCCGCGACGCGGTCAGTGACGTTGCAAGAGGCACTGGATATGGCGCAGGAACATTCCGTGCGGCTGTTGATTGCCAGTGCCCGCAGTGATGCGGCGCAGGCTGGGGTCGACGGCGCTCGGGCCGCTTACTTGCCCAAAGTCCAGGCCTTGGCGAAGACCCAGGACTATCTCGATCATCGCTATACCGGTTATCAAAATTCACTGGATGAAGAAGCCCAGGCACAGGTGAGTCTGCAATACACCGTCCTCGATTTCGGCCGACGCAAGGCAGACTCCTCGCGCACTCGTCTTGATAAACAGAGCACCGATTTTGCTCACGCTCAGGAAACTGAAGACGTGCGCTTTGAAACGGTCCGGGCCTATGTCGACGCAGAGCGTTATCGACGAATGCTGGACGTGGCTCGCACGAACCTGGAGGAGTTGACGTATCTGACCTCGCTGATGGAAGAGCGCGTCAAGGGTGGTCTGTCTCCGGATTCCGAACTGGTGCGCAGCCGTCTGGCCTTGAACAACGCGCAGACCCGGCAGAAAAACCTGCGTCAGCGTTATGACCAGGCGCGGTTGGCGCTGCGGTCGCTGACGGGCCAATCGGTCATTAACGTGCCGTTTGAAATCGATGTGGACAAAGGTACTCGCAAGTTGGGCGCCCTGGCCGGTGCGGCTGAAGACACCAACTGGGCACTCCAGTCGCTGAAGGCGCAGGCGGGCAGCGCGCAAATGGCGGTAGAGCGTGCTTCTGCCGATCGTTACCCGCGGGTGGAACTCATGACGACGTACAAGATGCCGTTCGACAGCAATATTCGCAGCGACATGGGGATGAACATCTTCCTGCAGATCAGCGTCGATCTGTTTGATGGCGGTCTCAAGCGCTCGCGCATTTCACAGGCCGGCGCTACCCAGCGTGAAGCGGATGCACAGCACGAATTGATGCGCCGCGAGATCCGCAGCCAGGTCGAGAACCTGGTGGTTGACGCCGAGACCGCCTACGAACAGTGGAACCTGACACGCGTCGGCAAAGAGCAGGCCGAACGCACCCGGCAGCTCTACATGGATGAATTCCGGCTCGGTACGCGCAGCATCAACGACTTGATCTCGGCGCAAAACGACGCTTACGCACAAGGCGTGGAAAACATCGATACGCAAAGTAACTACTTACTGTCAGCGCTGGGCCTGTACCACATCAAAGGTGACACGGTCGTCGGATTGGTTGACTTCGGCCTGGTGTCCGGTGACTCCCGCACATCCGCTACTTATCAATAGTCGAGACTTTAATCATGAGCCGTTCTAGTTCCTCAGGCCATTTTTGGCCCGCTTACGTCGACCTGATGACCGTCCTCTTGATGGTATTCATCTTGCTGACGCTGTTGTTTCAAATGGTCGCCGCTATTGCGCGGATGGAAGAAGGCCTGAAAGTCAACGAGGCGGCCACTCTGCAAGCCGCCGTGTATCAGGACAAGCCCGGTGCGTTGCTGTTGACGTTCAAGGCCAACGAAGTCGTGGCGGACGCTGCGGAATCGGCGAAGGTCAAGGCCTGGTTCATGGCCAACACCGCCTCCATCAAAGAGCAGGGTTACACCTTGTCCGCGGTGATTTCCGCTGACCAGGCGGACACGGGTAAAAAGCTTTCCCTGCAATTCAGCCGGCTGCTGGAAATCAAGAAGCAGGCGGATGAACTGGGCATCGACCAGGAACAGCTGCAAGTCGTCAACCGGATCGACACCGCCACTGATGCCAACAACGGGCAGGTGCAGATGTTCGTAGGTGCGCCGTGATGAACAGCTCCCTGATGAATAGCCCGGTGATGGGCAGCCCCGTGACGGACACCGCGCGGCCAAGGCGCGGTCGTTCATGGGCCGCTTTGCGCCGGTTCCTGCCGCGTGGCTCGACCGGACGAATCGTGCTGGTCATGTCCTTGTTCGTCGCGTGGGCGTCCTTCTTTTCACTGGATGTCCTGGTGCGCGGCGAGGGCGTCGTCCGGGTCGAGATGCACAACATCATCATTCAGTCCCAGGAAGGCGGGGTCATTCGGGTTATCTCGGTGAAAGAAGGCGATACCGTCAAAAAGGGCGACCTGCTGGCCGAAGTCGATAACTCGACCGTCGAAGAGAGCGTCGCGCGCACGTCCGCCAGTCGCACCGTGCTCAAGGTCAAAGAGTATCGCTTGCAGCATGAACTCTCTGGCGAGCCGATGTCGACCAGCGACTTTGATATGACCGATCCGATGGTTGCCGAAGCCATGAAAAGCGAACTGGAAACTTCCCAGGTGCGCGCCAGGGCGCGCGCTGAATCCGAATCCGTCCTCTCGGCCCAGGTGTCCCAGCGTGAGGCGGAAGTGGTGGAGTTGCGCGGCCAGGTCAGTGACTTGCAGAAGGAAGTCGCGCTTCAGGAACAACAGGTCAACATGATTGAACCGATGGTGCGCAAGGGCGCCGCCGCTGAAGGGGTCTTGCTGCAAAAACGGGCGGACCTGCAGCGTGCCAAATCAGGGTTGAATCAAGCCCGCAGCCGTTTGCCACGGGTCGAGGCGCAAGGTCAGGAGGTCAAGTCGCGGTTGCGCCAGTCCACAGCGGACTTCATGTCTCAGACGCAACAGGAATTGAACGACACCCAATCCATGCTGCTGCGGGCCACGGTGGAAGCCACCGCCAACTCGGGCCGTAAAGGGGCCGCGAGCATTATCGCGCCCGCTGCCGGGCTGATTCATCGGGTGGTTGCGCCCCATGAAGGCATGGTGGTGAAACCGGGTGCGGACTTGTTCGAGCTGGCTCCCATCGATGTGCCGTTGATTGCCGAAGTGAGAATTCGTCCTGAAGACCGTGACCATGTGTGGGTGGGTATGACGGGCAAAGTCCGCATCACTGCGCTGTCCGGTTCGGCGTGGGGAACGCTCCCCGGCACCGTCAATGTCATCAGCCCTGACGCCATCGCCGACCCCAATGGCGACCGCTATTACCTGGTGGAACTGGCGGTCACCGGAGGCGACCAGTCGCAACGCATCCACCCGGGGATGGGCGTGCAAGTGTTCCTGGAAGCCGGGCGGCGCACGGTCATGGGTTATCTGGTCAAGCCGCTGGTGCATGCCAGTGAAGTTGCGTTGACAGAAGCGGGCAACCGTTAAGAAGTTCTTTTTAATATTTTTTTGGAAGTGCCGATCATGAGTTCAGCTCCAGCGAGTCCCTATGGTGTATTGCCTGCCCCGCAAGACACGCCAGTGTCCACCGTCGTCTATACGCGCGCCGATAACCAGGTGCAGATGGACGGTGCCTCCGTCACGGTGCTGATCGATGGCTCGGACATCATTCTCAAGTCCGCCGATGGCAAGACGCTGATTTTGCCGATGGCCGCCCAATTGGCTTCTTACGAGCGCAGCCTGTTCAAGCTGGTGTTTGCTGACGGCCGGGTGATGAGTTCCGATGATTTGTTGGCGGTCGGCAAGGTCGTCAATGTTTCGCCCTCCAATACCGAGGACAACACGCAAAAAAATAACGGCCCGCATGAGGCGCCCAAGACCACTGAAAAAGTGGTCGAGAAGATCGTCGAAAAAGTGGTGGAGAAAGTTGTTGAAAAGGTCGTCGTGGCGGAACCGGAAGTCACTTCCGAACCTGCGACGCAAGCCAGTGGGTCCGGCAAGTCCGACGCATTGGCGCTCACCAAGCCGTTGGTGGTGCACACGTCGGACAACGACGCGCCGCTGGTGATGCGCTCGTCCTCGTCAGTCAATCGTCAAAACGAGGAAGTCGCGCCTGTCGTACCTCTCGCCCCGATCAATCCGACGGACCCCATCGTGCCGCCGGAGCCCGTCGATCCCGTGGATCCGCTGGAGCCTGTGCAACCCATACCGCCTGAAGCGATTGGCAAGTTGTACCAACTCGACGCGTTCACGGATAAGACCCAGCATGTCCTTCGCGGCGGTGCAGCAACGGATGGCGCGCAAAGCGACCCGTCGCTTGCCATGCAATACGGGGTGAAAACCATTGATCTTTCCAGCGAGACGGTTGGCTGGAAGGTGTTCATTGACGATCCTGAGCGTTTTTCCGCCGACACGATGACCCGCGTCATCGGTATCAATGGTGCGCTCGGTGTCGTGCAGATCACGGCCGGCCTGCCGCAGGGCTACACCACCGTTGAATACGGGACTGCCGAAGGCAACCGCTATGGTTTGAAGAGCGGTGAAGTGCTGCTGCTGTATCCCGCCGGTCGTTACGACTCCGTTTCCCTGACGTTTCACTACACCACGGCGGAAGGGCCGCAACAGGACACGATCGGCTTTGTCCTGATGGATACGCCGTACGCGATTCAGCGTGACGACGGGACCTACATCCTGGCCTCCAATTATGGAAAATCCTTCGTTGTCACCGGCAGTGGCGACGACACCGTGGTTGCCGGTTTTACCGCCAATGAAATCCATACCGGTGAAGGCAACGATACGATTATCGCGTCGATGGCATCGGCGACGTATGACGGTGGTGGCGGTTTCGATACGGTTGACTACAGTCTGATAAACAGCGCGTTGGTCGTGGACATGGCCAAGGGCTCCGTTGCCATTGGCGGGAACCCGCTCCATACCTTGATCGGCATCGAAGAAGTGATCGGCAGCAACGCAGGCAACCGGATGATTGTCGGAGACACCGATGTCGTTTTCCGGGGCGGCGACGGGGACGATGTGTTTGTCAGCGGTCGTGGCAACGGAACGTTCGACGGCGGCAAGGGAGTTAACATTGTCGACTACAGCCAGGCGACCGACGCGGCCGGGGTGGTTGCAAGCCTTGCCAAGGAAGGGACAGAAGCCGGCCGTAACGGTTCCGGCGGCACCGATTCGTTCATTAATATCCAGGGGCTGATCGGTTCTGCGCAGAACGACCGGCTGGAAGGCAATGAATTCAACAACACCATTTTTGGCGGGGCCGGCGATGACTGGATTGTCGGCAGCGGTGGTTCCGACGTGCTGGACGGTGGTACAGGGAAAAACACCCTGGATTACTCATCGGCGTCCGCCAGCCTCAATATCGATCTGGCGAAGGGCATCGTGACCAAAGGCCTTGATGCCAATGGCCAGCAACAGACCGATCAGATTTCCAATTTTATTGAGGTCTACGGTGGGACAGGTGGGGACACCTTCCAGTCCATCTCCGGCGCCCTGCTACACGGCGGCGCGGGTAATGACACGTTTATCGGTGGCCTGGGGCCCAATACCCTGGATG
Source organism: Pseudomonas sp. NPDC086278 (assembly GCF_050280905.1). Lineage (NCBI taxonomy): Bacteria > Pseudomonadati > Pseudomonadota > Gammaproteobacteria > Pseudomonadales > Pseudomonadaceae > Pseudomonas > Pseudomonas sp. NPDC086278. Next base: position 16,805 of record NZ_JBNNWE010000102.1, on the reverse strand, counting down.
GTGGAGAGGGCCGGGACCTCGTCGATTACAGCGGCGTGTCCAGCGCCTTGTATATCAACTTGAACACGGGTGTCGCCTCAGAGCTTTCCACGCCGCGGATCAACAACATTCTGTCGTTCAGCTCCTCCAGTGGCGGTGTGTTTTCCACGGACAAGCTGATCAGCATTGAAGACGTCGTGGGCTCACTGACCGGGACTAACTACCTCGAAGGCGGGGCAGGGGATAACACCCTGATCGGTGGCAGAGGGACCAACTACATGTTGGGCGGTGGCGGCAACAACACGCTTGACGGCAGTAAGGGCGCGTCCGACTTTGCCATGTACAGCACCGCCACCAGTGGCATCACCGCCACGTTGAAAAGTGACAAAAGTGGCACCGTGACCCATGGCGCCTTTACGGACACCTTGATCGGTATCGAGGGGCTCTGGGGCTCGGCGTACGACGACGTGCTGACGACGGCCGTCGCTGGGACGTACCTGTATGGCGGTGCCGGTAACAATACCTTGGTGGGTGGGACGGCCTATTACGCCTGGGGCACCACCAAGGGCGTCATCGTCGACCTGGGTGCCGGCGGTCACACCGGTGCATCGGAGAACGGTTTTGGCGGCCAGGACACTCTGATCAACATTGACCGGGTGGTGGGCAGCTATAACTTCGATGACATCATCTGGGGTAACGACCGGGATAACTACATTACCGAAACCAGCGGCAACAACATCATCTACGGCAGTAAAGGCAATGACACGATCACGCTCAGTGGCGGCAGTAACACGCTGAACTACTCGACGTTGTCGGTGGGCATCGTCGCGGATTTAAGCAAAGCGTCCGTCATCAAGGGGTTAGCAGGTTCGTCGGGTACCGACAAACTGATCGGTAATGGCGCGTCCAACGTGACGGGTACCAGCCTCGCCGACACCCTTATCGGCGATGGGGGTAATAACATTTTGAACGGCAACGGCGGGGCGGATACGTTGATCGGTAACGCCGGCAACGACATCCTGATCGGCGGGGCGGACGGCCTGACAACCGCCAGTTACTCGACCTCACCGTCGGGCATCGTTGCCAATCTGTCGAACAACCAGGTCAATGACGGGTTTGGTGGCGTCGATACGCTGATCCAGATTGGCAAGATCCTGGGTTCGACGAAGGACGATCAATTCCTGTTTTCCAGCCAGGCCGACCTGAGTCGTTATCAAATCACCGGCGGTGGCGGCAACGACGTCATGATCAAGCAAGGCGCCGGCGGTAATTTTTCACTGGACAGCAGCGTGCACATTTCCGGGATCAAGACCATCGAGTTCGGCGACTCCAAAGTCGACCGTATCTCTATCGATCTGAATGCCCTGTTTCCAGGTGCGGGGTCTGCCCAGAATCTGACGATTCATACCGACGCCACGGACGTGGTCTCGGTGACTCAGCAAGGTTGGACCATGACGGAAAACACCGCTCACCAGCAGACGTGGACACACGGCACGGACACTGTGACGGTTTCAAGTTGATGGCGTCGAGACGGACGATCGAGGTGGTTGGATGAAAAACGAAAGCGCTACCCAAGCCTCTGCACCCGCTGACAAGTCACCCGCTGCGTTGTCGGCGGCGTTGATCGAGGCCGCCGAGTACGTGATGGGGCCGGTGCCTCGTTTCGAGTGGACGCGTCAGGTGCGAAGCCTGCCGGCTGACGCGTCGACGCGGGCCTGGTTCGACGTTGGGTTCAAGTGCCTGGGAATCAATTGCGTCGCGTGCCCGGTGCCTACCCGGGAGGCGGCTTCGCGCCTGGCTGACGGCACCTATTTGATGCCGGTCAAGGGCGGTTGGCGAGTGATCCGGCTCGCCTCCGGCACGACCGCCGACGGGCTGGGCGTTGATGACCTGGCCCAGGCCGGGACGGTTTACCGAGTCGTTCCTGCACACGCGCTGGACAAGCTCGGCTGGAAGCAAATTCGCGCCGCAACCATGGATGACAGCGGCGCGATCAACAAGGTGCTCTGGAGCACCTTGTTGATCAACGTCTTCGCGCTGGTGATTCCGCTGTACATGAACGCCATTTATGACCGGGTGATGCCTGCTCAAGCGTCCATGTCGTTGTGGGTCCTGTCGCTGGGAGTGGCTATTTGCATAGGCCTTGAGTTGCTGCTGCGCAGTGATCGCAGCAAGGCGTTGGGCCGACTGGCGAACCAGTTGCAGTACGGAATGGAACCCGGACTCGTCAGCCGCCTCAGTCGAATGCCGCTCACCGAGCGGCTGGGCTGGGGGCAGGCCGGTGTTGAAGCACTCGCGGCCTGGTCACGGCTGCGCTCGCTGTACTGGAGCATCGTCGCGAGCGCCCTGGCTGACTTGGCATTCACGATTCTTTTTCTGGTGATCATCGCCTGGATCGGTGGTGTGATCGTGTTGGTGCCAATGGTCATCATGACCCTGGCAGGCCTGGTGCTCTGGCGTTTTGATCGGCAGCTGCAAGCCCTTGGCAGTGAAGTCTCGACACCGTTCACCGTCACGGTGCGCAGTTTTGCGGTGCATCAAGCCATCAATGCTGAACAGTCGATGGTCGACGACTTCCTGGCGAGTTCCGAGGCGATGCGCATCAAGGAGCAGAACCGCTTCATGTTGCAAACCCGGTGCAGCGCGCAATTCGCCGCATTGGGCAACGTGCAAATCGTGCTCATCGTGGTCAGCGCGTTCTATCTCGTCAGTGCTCACATGATGCAAACCGCCGGCGTTTTCGCGACGATTTTGCTGGCGGGGCGAGTGCTGCAACCCTTGAGCTCCATGGTCATGGTGTTGCCGAGCTTGCGTCAGATGGGGGCCTGTGTAAAAACCGTGAACAAGGCACTTGAGAGCGTTGACGATACGCCGCCGTCATCGGCGCCCGGGATGCAGCTTCTGCCCGAAGGATGGAAGCTGCACAATATTTCGTTCAGCTTTCATAAAAACGATATCGAAGTCCTCAAGGACGTTTCGCTGCAGATCAATCCAGGCGAGCGCGTCGCGTTGGTAGGGCCTTCGGGGGCTGGGAAAAGTGTCCTGATGCAGATGCTGCTCGGCGTGATCTCGCCCACTAAAGGGAGTGCCACATGGGCCGGTGCGCCCTTGGTCTCGCAACGAGCCTACACCCTCAGGGATTCTGTTCACTACGCATGGCAAGGCGCGGAGTTGGTGGGTAAAAACGCCATGGAGTACCTCGAGCAAGAGGGGCCGGTATCGGAAGAAGTGCTGCTCGGCGTGATTAACCGAACGCAATTGGCCTCGACCATCGCTCGTTGGCCGCAGGGCTTGCTGACAAACTTCTCGGCGATGCCCGAGCTGACGCAAAAAACCCGTGAGTTGCTGTCGCTGGCGAGAGCTTCCTTAAGCCAGCGAAAGATCATTCTTCTGGATGCACCCACCGAAAGCCTGGATCAACAGGCCGAAAGGGTATTGATGAAGACGGTGTCGGACCAGTGCGCATTGGGTGCGACGTTGATCGTGGCGACGGATAGAACCAACCTGCTGGGCATTGTCGACCGTGTCATCTACCTGGATGGCGGGCACATTCGTTTTGATGGTTCAGTGAAAGGCTTCCAGGAGTTTTCGACGCGGTAAGCGAGGCCGCTCGAGCCTCGGCGTGTGCGGGCATTTTGGCAAAAACCGACTAGGCTTCGGCAATGAAAACCAAGTAGGCGCAATGAAATGGACTCCAAGCACGCGCCGATGGCGCCGAGCACTCTTCAACTAATGCATCCTCCCTTCGAGACGACCCTCACCGTTTTTATTGGCAGTCTTTCAGCCGTGGTCGGCCTGACGCTCAGCGAGTCGGTTCAGGCCACCACGATCAACAGCTCCAACAGCACCGTGGTCCTGCAAACGCTGGATCCGACGTCCAGCACCTTCGATGTGCCCGCCACCAGTGTCATTGATGTATTTCCGGGGGAAGGTATTTCTGGCGATAACTCCAAAGATTGGCAGTTGACCAACCGAGGTTCGGTTAAGGGCCTCGTCAACGGCATCAATCTGGGGTCCGCTACAGCCGGCGGCCTGCGCTTGGAAAACTTTGGCAGCATCATCGCGCAATTCCCTGGCGGTACCGGGTCCGGCGTGTTTCTAAGCAACGGCGGCACTGTGATCAACCATGTTGGTGCAAGTATTACCAGCACAGACTTTTACGGTGTCCTGGGTGGTTCCGACCCTGCCCCTATCATCGTCATCAATGATGGGGACATTTTCGGGGCGAGCGGTGCGCTCAGATTAGGCGGTGGCGGGAGCGTCACCCAAGGCGTTAGCGGCACCCTGCGCAGCGACAATGGAGCAGGCATAATCAACGACGGCGGTGGATTCACGATCAACAACGCCGGGAGCATTGTTTCGGCAGCCCCCGCAATCGTTGTGCGCGGTAACTCCACTGGGACCATCAGCAACACCGGTACGCTCCAGGGGCAGTTCGGCGTTTTGTTGCAAAGCAGCCAAGTCACTCTGAGCAACGCCGGGACAATTACCGGGACCACTGGCACAGCGGTCAGCATGGCCGGTAACAACAACAAATTGATCCTGCAAACCGGCAGCGTGCTCAACGGCAATGTCTCCAGCTCCGGCAGCGGCAACACGCTTGAGTTGCAGGGGACGGGTAATGCCAACAACAATTTCTCCGGTCTCGCGTCGATCTCCCAGCTCAGCAGTGGCACCTGGACCCTGGGCGGTGCCCTGACGACCAATGCCGCGAGCCCCTCGGCGCTGAACGTGCAGCAAGGCACGCTGGTGATCAACGGGCAATTGACGCAAGGTGCCACCGGTGGCACCAGCGTCAGTAATGGCGGCACGCTGTTACTGGGTTCGGGCGCGAGCCTGACCAGCGGTTTGCCGGTGCAGGTCGGCACCGGGAGCCTGTTGGGCGGTTACGGCACCGTCAATGGCGACGTCAACCTTCTTGGCACACTGGCCATCGCCGATGCGGCGCCGCTCTACAGCGGCGGCGCGGCCGGTGATTTCACGGTCAATGGCAATCTGACCAACAGCGGCGAGATCCGCATGGACAGCGTACTGCCCGCCAGCAGTCTGATCGTGCGTGGCAACTACGTCGGTAACGGCGGTGCGCTGACGCTGAGCAGCGTGTTGGCCGGTGACCAGTCCGCTTCCGACAAACTGGTGATCGACGGCGGCAACGCCAGCGGCAGCACGCGCGTCAACATCAACAATGCCGGCGGCGCCGGCGCAGTGACCACGGGCAACGGCATCCTCGTGGTGGACACGCTCAACAGTGGCACCACCACGGCAACGGCGTTTCAGTTGGGCAGTCGTGTCGTCGCCGGGCCCTACGAGTACACGTTGCAGCGCGCCAGCGTCGATGGCAGTAACGCTCAAGCCTGGTACTTGCGATCGACAATCGAACCCACGCCGCCAACACCGCCGACGCCGCCGAGCCCTCCGGGGCCGCCGACGCCGACACCACCGACACCAACACCACCGCAGCCGGCCACCCCTAATTACCGGGCAGAAACTTCGCTCTACGGCGCGGTCCCCGCGTTGGCGCTGGTCTACAGCCGGGCGTTGATCGACACCCTGCATGAGCGGGTCGGGGAGGAAAGAAGTTCGGGCTCGGCGACACCGGCCGATTCGCAAACCGTTGGCCCGTCACTGGGCTGGGGCCGGATGATCTACCGCAGCGGTGAACAGGATCGCGGCAGCAGCAACGGTTTTGGTATTGGCAACACCCCTGAGTACAACTACGACTTGAACGCCTTCCAGGTCGGTCTCGACCTCTATCGCCATGAGCGTAACAACGGCGCCAAAGACCAGGCGGGTGTTTCCCTGGCGGTCGGTACCCTGGATGGCGGGGTCAAACACACCACCGGCGAGAACGCCGGCGACGATAAATTGCACGCTTACAGCCTCGGCGCGTACTGGACACACTTTGGACCCGAAGGCTGGTATGTGGATGGCGTGCTGCAACTCAATCGGTTCGACATCGATGCCAAACCCAATGGCCTCGACAAGCTCAACACCACCGGTTGGGGCTACACCGCGTCGCTGGAGGGCGGTTATCCGTTCCAGGTCTCCAAAGACCTGTCTATCGAGCCGCAGCTGCAAGTCATCTACAGCAACGTCAACCTCGACGACAGCCACGATATCGGCGCCAACGTCAGTTTTGAGGACGTCGACTCACTCATCGGCCGAGCCGGCGTGCGTTTCGCCAAGGACTGGTTTCGCGATGATCAAGGTGCCGAGCGTCGCACCAGTCTGTGGGTCCGCCCCAGTGTCTGGCGCGAATTCAAAGGGCAGCCGAAAACCGAATTCTCCTCACAGAACGGCTCGGTGCCATTCGAGGCGAACATTGACGGCTCTTGGGGCGAGGTCAACCTCGGGGTGGATGTCCAGGCAGACAAGCGCACCACCTTCTATATGTCCGCGGGCTATCAACAAGCATTCGATGGCGACAGCCATGGGTATGAAGGAATGCTTGGCGTGAAGGTGGCATTTTAGCCAGTGAGCAATGCCTCACTCTGCACTGGTGAGGCAGTTTTTATGGCCATATTTTCCATCTTGATCTTTTAGGCAGGTCCCACACCAGTTCACCTTTTTTCCTGATGCGCAGTAATAACCAAAACAAGACGCTGAACGTAAAGATGAAGAGTCCGAACGCCGCGCAATCCTCGGGCGCGAGGCTGCCCTCTAAAAACTGAATACAAAATTCCAGTGGGCGCTGAAGAGAGAGCAGCAGAAAACCAGGGATGCTTATATCAACCGGCGACGAGTGTGTCGTGATTGCTAAGGCTGTTGCGAGAACGCCCGCTACAAGATAAGAGAATAAGAATTTCAATAAGGTTTTCACGTGCATTGCTCTGGCGAGAGGGTTATTAAGTGTTGTGTGGGTGGGGGTGTGCCTCACAAAAAATGCGATGGGCCAGTGTCACTGTGAATTATAAAGCCAGGTCTCAAACGCGGTGCATGACGGGTGTGGAGTTTAACGATTACTTTTATTTGAGATATAGGAAGTTTCTTAAACTGGCGACGTGTGACAACGACCGCTAAAAATGGGAATTGGCCTAGAGTAAAACCGGATTTCCCTACGTAGACTGCCTTTTTTTGCGTTAGGGAAGCCAGAAGTGCTAAGCGAAAAAGAGTTGCGCGCTCAGGGGGATGATGAATACATGAGCCCCTCACAGGTTCAATTTTTCCGATACCGTCTCAAGGTGAAGGCGCAAGATCTTCGTGATCGACTGTATCGAAATAAAGAACAGTGTGTGGTCATGCGGCAGCCCGATGAGACCGACGCGGCGGTAACGGAGGTGCAGCGTTCGCTGGCGTTGAACATTATTGAGCGTGATTCCCAGGAACTGACAAGTGTTGTACTTGCCCTGCAAATAATCGATGCGAGTCATTACGGTTATTGCATCGATACCGGCGAACCGATTGGTATAGATCGCCTGCTAGTTGTACCTGAATCACTCTACTCGGTGGAGGCGATGCGAACGAAAGAGGCGAAAAAACTGCACATGAGAAGGTAATCCAACAGATGAGCGCGCCCCGTGCCGGGTGCGCTCATACCACTTACGTCATGAGTCACGCATTAAACCCCGGCAACCCAACATGAGCGCGCCATGTTTCAATCGCACGGGTAATACCCTCTATCGAGTCGTCCGCGCCAACTTCTGGAAAGAAGATCAGGTCCGCTCCCTCAGGGTGGCCGACGATTTTATCGAAGTGCATTATCAAGCCCAGTTTCCTGCTGGCACTTATCTGATTGCTTTTGATGGCTGTAATCAGGTGCGAAAATTCCGTTCTGGTGTATTCCGAAAAGTCTTTTTTTATATTCATTCAAGCCCCCTTGAATTATAAAATCTTTCAACCGCTGGCCGCGTCGCCGTCAACCACGCGTTAAAGGACGCTATCGCAAACCGGTGCGCGGGGCTCTAGGACGATTCTCAAAATCTTCCGGAAGTTTGTCGAGGGAAACTGCCGTGGTAAGCCGCGTCTGCGGGATTGATGTCTTTAAAGATGATGCAGAAACCTAAAACATCTTCAAAAAACACGCGGAGTTCCTGACCAAGGCAGAGGCGATGCCGGTACCGCCCAAGGGGTGCTGCACATTTAGATCATTAAGTTGTCAGTTTGGGTCATTGAGCGACGGTGCCGCGCCTCTTAGTCTGTGCCACATGACTGACAGGCGCCAAAGAGCCCTGCACTTTTCCGTGATCGCTCGATGTGGAGTTACAAATGGCCGCTGCTCATTACCCGCACCTGTTGGCCCCGCTGGACCTGGGTTTTACCACGCTGCGCAACCGCACCCTGATGGGCTCGATGCACACCGGTCTTGAGGAGAAACCCGGCGGTTTCGAGCGCATGGCGGCGTACTTCGCTGAACGTGCACGCGGCGGCGTCGGCCTGATGGTTACCGGCGGCATTGGACCGAACGACGAGGGCGGGGTGTATTCCGGCGCGGCCAAGCTGACCACCGAAGACGAAGCGCTCAAGCACCAGATCGTCACCCGCGCGGTGCATGAGGCGGGCGGCAAGATCTGCATGCAGATTCTTCACGCGGGCCGGTATGCCTACAGCCCTAAACAGGTGGCGCCAAGCGCCATTCAAGCACCGATCAACCCGTTCAAGCCCAAAGAGCTGGACGAGGAAGGCATCGAGAAACAAATCAGCGATTTTGTTACGTGCTCGGCGCTGGCGCAGAAAGCCGAGTACGACGGCGTCGAGATCATGGGCTCCGAAGGTTATTTCATTAACCAGTTCCTCGCGGCCCACACCAACCATCGCACCGACCGTTGGGGCGGCAGCTACGAAAACCGCATGCGCCTGCCGGTGGAAATCGTCCGCCGTGTGCGTGAAGCCGTGGGGCCGAACTTCATCATCATTTTCCGCCTGTCGATGCTCGATCTGGTCGAGGGCGGCAGCACCTGGGAAGAAATCGTCACGCTGGCCAAAGCCATCGAACAGGCCGGGGCGACCATTATCAACACCGGTATCGGCTGGCACGAAGCGCGAATTCCGACCATCGCGACCAAAGTGCCGCGTGCAGCGTTCAGCAAAGTCACGGCCAAACTGCGCGGCTCGGTGAGCATTCCGCTGATCACCACCAACCGCATCAACACCCCTGAAATCGCCGAGCAGATTCTGGCCGAAGGCGATGCCGACATGGTCTCCATGGCCCGGCCGTTCCTTGCCGACGCAGACTTCGTCAACAAGGCCGCCGCTGGCCGTGCCGATGAAATCAACACCTGCATCGGTTGCAATCAGGCATGCCTTGATCACACCTTCGGCGGCAAGTTGACCAGTTGCCTGGTCAACCCGCGCGCCTGTCACGAAACCGAACTCAACTATCTGCCGGTGCAACAGATCAAGAAAATCGCCGTGGTCGGTGCCGGGCCTGCGGGCCTGTCCGCTGCGACCGTGGCGGCGGAGCGCGGACACTCGGTGACGTTGTTCGATTCGGCCAGCGAAATCGGCGGGCAGTTCAACATTGCCAAGCGTGTGCCGGGCAAGGAAGAGTTCTTCGAAACCCTGCGTTACTTCGGCCGCAAGTTGCAAACCACCAACGTCGAGGTGTGCCTGAACACCCGCGTCGATGTGGCGAAACTGGTGGAAGGCGGCTACGACGAAATCATTCTGGCCACCGGCATTGCTCCGCGTACGCCGGCAATTCCGGGTATCGAAAACGCCAAAGTGCTGAGCTACCTCGATGTGATTCTTGAGCGCAAACCGGTGGGCAAACGCGTGGCGGTGATCGGCGCGGGCGGTATCGGTTTTGACGTCTCGGAGTTCCTGGTTCACCAAGGCGTTTCTACCAGTCTGGACCGCGAAGCGTTCTGGAAAGAGTGGGGCATCGACACGCATCTGGAAGCACGCGGTGGCGTCGCCGGCATCAAGGCTGAACCGCATGCGCCGGCGCGTGAAGTGTTTCTGCTGCAACGCAAGAAAACCAAGGTCGGCGACGGCCTGGGCAAAACCACTGGCTGGATTCACCGCACCGGGTTGAAGAACAAGCACGTGCAGATGCTCAACAGCGTCGAATACCTGAAGATCGATGACGAAGGCCTGCACATTCGCATCGGCGAAACCGGTGAGCCGCAGGTGCTGCCTGTCGACAACATCGTGATTTGTGCCGGTCAGGACCCGCTGCGTGAGTTGCAGGACGGTCTGATTGCGGCGGGGCAGAACGTGCATTTGATTGGCGGCGCGGACGTGGCGGCGGAGCTGGATGCCAAGCGCGCGATCAATCAGGGTTCGCGTCTGGCGGCTGAGCTGTAACAAGCAGGTTCAACTTGCCGATGGCTATCGAGAGCAAGCTCGCTCCCACACTGGATTCAGGTTGCACCAACGATCCAATGTGGGAGCGAGCTTGCTCGCGAAGGCTGCCCATGAGCGACTAGAATGCCGGTTCTTTTCCCAGAGCCGGCATCGATGCTTTTCCCTTCCGACAACTGGCTCCCCCCAGCCCCGTTACAACCCCTGCACCTCGATTGGCTGACTACCGCCGACATCGAAGTCGCCACCCTGCGACTCGACCTGATCGACCCGCTGATCAGCGGCAACAAGTGGTTCAAACTGACCGAGCATCTCAAGGCCGCCAGTCTCGCCGGTGCCCACGGCATCATCAGCCTCGGCGGCGCCCATTCCAATCATCTGCACGCGCTGGCCGCTGCCGGCAAACGCTTCGGTTTCAACACCGTCGGCCTGTTGCGCGGCCATCCTCAGGACACCCCGACGGTGAAGGATTTGCAGGCGTTCGGCATGCAGTTGCACTGGTTGGGCTACGGCGGTTATCGGGCGCGGCACGACGCGGGTTTCTGGCAACCCTGGCGGGTGCAATACCCCGATTTGCACCCTGTCCCCGAAGGCGGTGGCGGTTTGCCGGGCGCGCGTGGCTGCCTGCGGTTAAAAGCCATGGTCGACGCTCAGCTCGCAACGCTGGGCTGGAACGGTCACGACGGCTGGTGGCTGGCCTGCGGAACGGGCACCACACTGGCCGGCCTGGCGCTGGCCGAGGTGGGGGCGCGCAAGGTCTACGGCGCGCTGGCGGTCCCCGACGATCACGGTGTCGCACAGCATGTCGAGATGATCTGGCGGGAAGCGGGTCTGCAACAGCCGAACTACCAACTGCTGGACGCCAGCCGAGGCGGTTTTGCCAAGGTCGATCCCGAGCTACTCGACTTCATCGAGCAGACCGAACAGGCCAGCGGCCTGCCGCTGGAACCGCTGTACACCGGCAAGGCCTTGCTGATGCTCAAGCAGCAAGTCGAATCCGGAGCCTTCGCAAAGGGCACCCGGCTGATTTTCATCCATACCGGCGGCCTGCAAGGTCGCCGGGGTTTTCAATAACCGCTATTCAGCTGCGCTTGGGCATCATCCGCAGCAAGGTGTTATCGCCGACGACATAGTGGTGGTAAATCCCCGCCGCCGCGTGCAAACCGATCAGCCAGTAACCGATGGTGCCGCCCAATTCATGCCAACCCTGGATCTGCTTGGCCAGCGCTTTGTCTTCCGAGACCAGCAGCGGCAAGTCGAAACCGTAAAACATCACCTGGTGCCCCTTGGCGCTGGTGATCAGCCAACCCAGAATCGGCATCGCGATCATGAACAGGTACAACGCCCAGTGCATCAACCGCGCCAGCGTGGTTTGCCAGTGAGGCGAGGCGGGGAAGATCTGCGGCGCCGGCCCCAGGCTGCGGGCGAATAGCCGGAACCAGACCAGCACAAACACCGTCAGGCCCAGCATGAAGTGCGATTCGGTGATCAGTGCCCGCCCGCCACTGCCCTTGGGAAAGGCCCCGCGAAACTCGATACAGGCGTAAACCAGCGCCAGCAACACCAGCATCAACCAATGCAGCGTGATCGAGACGGTGCTGTAGCGTGATTTGGAATTCGTCCAGGGCATACGGTGTTCCTCACAGGTCTGCTCGAGTCACCGTTCTTGTTTGACGGTGTTCCTTAACTGTAATCCGCTTTGGCGGATTTGCCTGAGGGGATAGGCCGTTTAACGCTCTGGTTCAGGTAATTGACAACAAAAAAGCGCCAGCTCCGTTACGGAACTGGCGCTTTTTCGGGCGCCGAGCGATGTGCTCAGTGGCTTTGTGGCATTTCGCCGTTGGCCAGGCGTTGGTTGATGTCAGCGATGACATCCGGCAAATCGCTGATCGTGTCGATCATGTAGTGCGGGCGCGAGCTTTCGAACATCCCGTGGATGCGCGCGCGTTCGCTGGCCAGTGTGTCGCTGTCCAGGGCGCAAAAACCTTGATAATCGAGGCCCAGCGCGTTGCCCGAGCAGATCAGCGCCACCGTCCACATGCCGGCGCGGCGACCTTCGAGAATACCCGGCACGGTGTCGTCGATCTTCACGCAGGCGGCGACGTCGTCGATGCCCAGCGCAATCACGTTGGCCAGCGCTTGCGCCGGCCATGGGCGACCGTTGGGCACTTCGTCGGTGGCGACCACGTGATCGGCGGTGTAGCCGTTGGTGGCGGCCAATTCGACCACCTTGTCCATGACCTGTTTCGGGTAGCCGGAGCAGGAGCCGATCTTGATGCCTTGTCGGCGCAGGTTGGCGATGGTCTCCAGCGCGCCCGGAATCAATGCCGAGTGCTCGGCGATTTTCTCGATCTGTAGCGGCATGAAGCGCTGGTAAATGGCGGTGACGTCGTCGTCGGTCGGCGTGCGGCCGAACGCCTTGCGATACCGCTCGGCCACTGCTGGCTGGTCGCACAAAGTGCGGATGTGGTCCCACTTGCCCATGCCCATCGGCCCGCGGGCTTCCTCGATGGAAACCTGCACGTCGAACTCGGCGAAGGCCTCGACAAAAATCTGCGTCGGGGCGAAGGAGCCAAAATCGACCACGGTGCCGGCCCAGTCGAGGATCGCGGCCTGGAGTTTGGTTGGGTTGCTGTAGTTCATGGTCATCAAATCCTGTGGCAGTTGACTAATCAGGGCGCTGCTTTTGGTGGGAGCGGGCTTGCTCGCGAAGGCGGTGTGCCAGCCGACATTAATGTTGAATGTCGGTCCGCATTCGCGAGCAAGCCCGCTCCCACAGGGGATTACGGTGTCGTTCAGATCTCTAGCACTTCCATCTCGCGCAGCACCTCGGCCACCGCCGCCACCGCCGCGTGCATCTCGGCCTGGTTGACGTGACCGATGCAGCCGACGCGGAAGGTGTCGACCTGGGTCAATTTGCCGGGGTAGAGGATGAAACCCTTGGCCTTGACCCGCTCGTAGAATTCCTTGAACTGATAGCGCGGGTCTTTTGGCGCATGGAAGGTGACGATGATCGGCGCCTGAATCGCGGCGGGGAGGAAGCTGCGCAAGCCGAGCCTGGCCATCTCATCCAGCAACACTTTGCAGTTGTTGGCGTAGCGTTGGTGCCGCGCTGGCAAACCGCCTTCTTCGCGGTATTGCAGGAGGGCTTCGTGCAGCGCCGCGACCACGTGAGTCGGCGGGGTGAAGCGCCACTGGCCGGTCTTGGCCATGTAGGTGTGCTGGTCGAAAAGGTCCATCGCCAGCGAGTGCGAATTGCCGGCGGCACTGGCCAGCGATTCTTTGCGAGCGAATACGAAACCCATGCCTGGCACGCCTTCCAGGCATTTGCCCGAGGCGGCGATCAGGGCGTCGAACGGCACCTGTTGCGCGTCCACCGGCAGCGCGCCGAAGGAACTCATGGCGTCGATGATCAGGCGCTTGCCGTGTTGTGCGACGACGTGGGCGATTTCCGGCAACGGGTTAAGAATGCCGGTGCTGGTTTCGCAGTGGATCAGCGCGACGTGCGTAAGGCTGGCGTTGGCCCGCAGCAAGCGGTCGACGTCAGCGGCGGTGGTCGGCTCGTCTTCGGCGGTTTCGAAGGTGCTGAAGGCGCGGCCGAGCACTTCGCAGATTTTCGCCAGGCGTTTGCCATACGCGCCGTTGATCAGCACCAGCACTTTGCCGTCCCGTGGCACCAGCGTGCCGATGGCTGCCTCGACCGCGAAGGTGCCGCTGCCTTGCAACGGCACACAGTGGTGGCTCTCGCCGCCGTTGATGATCGCCAGCAATTGTTCGCAGAGGCTGGCGGTCAGCAGATTGAAGCGGTCATCCCATGAACCCCAGTCGACCATCATTGCCTCACGGGTACGGGCCGACGTAGTCAAAGGGCCGGGCGTGAGCAGGATCGGTTCGGCAGTACTCATTCTCGTGTCCTCGCAATCGATGGGCTGAAGCTACGGGGCATAAATTGCAATTCGGCGAGCTATCAATCAAATTGTTTATTGTTATGCCAGCCATCAGTGAGAGTTATTCATGAATCTGTTCCAACTGCGGGCCTTTGACGCCGTGGCCCGCGAGGGCAGTTTTACCCGGGCGGCCGAGCGCCTGTTCATCAGCCAGCCAGCGGTCACCGGGCACATCAAGGCGCTGGAGGAGCATTACCAGATCACCTTGCTGCGGCGCACCGCGCGACGGGTGGAGTTGACGGAAGAGGGCACCCAACTGGCGGCGATCACTCGCGCGATGTTTGGCCTGGCCGAAGAGGCGCAGGTGCTGCTCGAAGCCAACCGGCAGTTGCTGACCGGACGCCTCGAAGTGGCGGCGGACGGGCCGCACAGCGTGATGCCGATGCTGGCCAGTCTGCGTGCGCGCTATCCGGGCATCACCGTGAACCTGCGGTTGGGTAACGCACAGGAAACCCTGGCGGCGTTGTTGTCCGAGCATGCCGACGTCGCGGTGCTGACCGAGGTTGAACCGCGCAAAGGCCTGCACCTGCAAGCGATGAGCGAATCGCGGATTTGCGCGCTGGTGCCGTCCGGGCATCCCTGGGCGCAGCGCGCCAATGGGGTGCCGCTCAAAGAATTGGATCAGGTGATCATGGTGTTGCGTGAGCCAGGGTCGATCACCCGTCGTACGTTTGATCAGGCCTGTCGCCAGGCCGAGGTCAGTCCACGGGTATTGCTGGAACTGGATAGCCGAGAGGCCGTGACCGAGGCCGTTGCCGCTGAGTTGGGTGTTGGCGTGGTGTCCTCGGTGGAAGTGAGCCACGACCCGAGGGTCGCGGCGGTGCCGATTATTGGTGAAGGATTAGTCAATCGGCACATGATCGGTTGCATGGAGCGGCGGCGGAATTTGCGCCTGATTCAGGCGTTTCTCGAGTTGGCGCCGAAACGATAGCGGCTAGCGTTTGACCAGCCAATCGAGCAGCAAACGGCCATCGCCACGGCGCCGCTGGACAGGGCGCGGTGCGGGCGCAGGGCTCGCGACGGCGCACAACACCGGGCGATCCGGGTCGGCGTCGAGAAAGCTGATCAGCACTTCTGTGCCGGCAACCGGTAGCCTGGAAGGATCAATGCGGCCATCCGGGGCGGCGAGCGCGATCGGCAGCCACAGGCCGGGCGACTCATCGCCCTCCGCTGTTGGCCACAAGCTGACCTGGAGTCGTCCTTGCTCATCCAGAGTCGCCGGTTGCCCCTCCGGGCAGAGCACCCGGGCGGTCTGAAACCCCGGAATGCTCGGCCTGGCTTGCGTGAGCGGGGGCCGGAACGCCGTTGACCATGGAATGGCCGTGAACTGATTGCTGTAGCGCCGAGCCTTGTCGCAGCTGCCCTCCAGCAGAATTGTCGGCTGCTGGCCCTGATGCCGGATCTCGGTCAGCAACCACTGGTCATTGAAGTTCGCGGCAGGGTGTTGCGACACTTGCACGATTCGGCCGCTGCGTAATTCAGCGTGGTTGCTTTGCCCCTGAATCTGCCGATGCCGGCAGCGCAGCCGCTCGAGTATTCGACGACTGACTTGCTCGCGGTCGAGCTGCTGCGGCCCATGGCGCATGGCGACCGGCGGCGAGCCATGAGGCAGGAAAAATTCGCTGATCACCGGCCCGTCGGTGTGATCGGGCGTGTCGCGGTGAAAGGGCATCAACAGGGGTTCCTGGGGAAAGCTCAGGCTGTCATCCGCCAGCACCAGTACGTGACCGCTACGTTGATGCTCGAAGTGATAGTGGATGCCTTCTTCTTCGCAGAGCCGTTGCAGGAACGCCAGGTCGCTCTCATCGAACTGAATGCAAAACGGCCGGACCGGATAACGCGCGGTCGGCAGTTCGAAGCGGTAGCTGTCGGCGGGTAAGGTGTTTTGCGCGAGCAACTGCTTCAGAAGGGCGGGCACACTGAGCTGATGGAAGACCCGGCGAGCCGGTTGCCCGTCCAGATATTGAAGCCACGGTACCAGCACCAGGTCGTAGCCGATGCAGTGCGCGCCGCGATGCTCGCGGCTGGCGCTGTACAGGGTGCCGTGGATGCCGGTGTCATCACTCAGGCGCAGGAACGCCGGTTGATTCACAAGCTGTTGCGGGGTCATCGACGGCGCCAGGCCGATCACTTCGATGTCGAAACGGTAAGGCTGATTCAAGCCTTCACGGCCACTGAACTGCACTACCTGCAGGATCAAGTCGCCGTCGAGCAGGGTCAGCGTGTAAGGACTTTCCTTGTCGTTGTGCATCGATGCGCTTCTGCCATGGAATACGGGCGCAGAGAGTACGAAATCGCTGGCGCTTATAGTCACCGTAAATCGGCATTTCAGAATCGCCCTACAACGTCTGGTGAAGATGTCGATCCATCGGTGGCCGACACGGTGGAATTTTTGGTCGATTGCCAACTTTAGGCCGTATAAACTTGCGCGATGCGTCGGCCAACAGATGTCTCGGCGCCATCGATCAAGAGAGTGAGTAATGGGCGCACAGTGGAAGGTTAAACACAAAGAAGCGGCATCTAACGCCAAGGGCAAGATCTTCGGCAAACTGGTGAAAGAAATCACCATTGCTGCGCGTAACGGTGCCGATGTCGCTACCAACGCGCACCTGCGCCTGGTGGTGGAACAGGCTAAAA